>CAVKAU010000097.1:0-8238 GCA_963654035.1 bacterium
ATATAAGGTAAAGATCTTTAAGAATATAATTTTTCTAACAAACTATATGCAGGATATGCAATATCAATTTATTGAATAATTTTTAGATGTTTTATTGATTGAAAATTAAAGTATATCAGTATTTTTATGTTGATTTAAAAATTATTAAATTCATTCGATAAACACTTGATTATTTAACTATTTTTCGTATCCGGTAATCCGTTAATTATTAAAATGTAAGCGTTATCAATATTTTTTTACTTATTAATTTTTATATAATGTTGCCGGTAAGAAAATACCGATTAAATTAAATCTCATTATTGAAAGGAACAATTATGGCAGAAAAGAAAGAACTTACGCCAAAAGAAATGGCTGAAGCTGAAGTTGAAAATATAGAGAAAAAAGGCTTAAAAGCCCTCGATGAATTTGCGAATTATGATCAAGAAAAAATCGATTATATTGTCGCCAAGATGTCAGTTGCTGGCTTAGATAACCATGGTATATTAGCTAAGAAAGCTATCGATGAAACACATCGTGGTTGTTTTGAAGATAAAGCAACGAAGAATTTATTTGCTTGCGAATATGTCGTTAATCATATGCGCCATGCAAAGACTGTTGGTATCATCAGCCAAGATCCAGTTACTGGAATCACGGAAATTGCTGAACCAGTTGGCGTTGTTGCCGGTATTACTCCTGTTACAAACCCAACAAGCACAGTTATCTTTAAATCATTAATTTCTATTAAGACACGTAATCCTATTATTTTTGCCTTCCACCCAAATGCGCAACAATGCTCAAAAGCAGCCGCTATCGTTATGCGTGATGCCGCCGTTGCCGCAGGCGCCCCAGAAAACTGCATTCAATGGATTGAACACCCATCGATGGATGCAACCACCGCTTTAATGCAACATCCTGGTATTGCCACAATCTTAGCTACAGGTGGAAACGCCATGGTTAAAGCAGCTTATTCTTGCGGAAAACCAGCCCTTGGCGTTGGTGCAGGCAACGTTCCTTGCTATATTTGCAAAGATGCTGATCAAGACCAAACAGTTAATGACGTCGTTCTTTCTAAGGCTTTTGATAACGGCATGATTTGTGCATCTGAATCAGCGATTTTCGTTGATGAAGATATCTACGATTCAATCAAAGAGAAATTAGAACGTTTCCATGTTTATTTTGCTTCCAAAGAAGAAAAAGAAAAACTTGAGAAATTCATGTTTGGTTTTACCGCAAAAGATCCAAACGTTGCTAACGCTAAATTAAATGGCGCAGTTGCTGGCATGTCCCCGCAATGGATCGCCGAACAAGCTGGTTTTAGCATTCCGGCTGATGCATCAATCATCGCTGTTGAATGTAAGGAAGTTGGCGTCAAAGAACCAATGTCTAGAGAAAAACTCTCACCAGTACTTGCCGTTTACAAAGTCAAAGATTCCACTGAAGGATTCGATAAATGCGAACAAATGCTTGAGTTTGGTGGCTTAGGACACTCAGCAGCAATACACTGCAAAACACAAGAAATGGCCGATAAATTTGGCGATAAAGTCAAAGCTATTCGTATCATTTGGAACTCTCCTTCCACATTTGGCGGTATTGGTAATGTCTATAACTCTTTCACTCCATCCCTTACTTTAGGATGTGGTAGCTATGGCCACAACTCCGTTTCCGGAAACGTTAGTGCAGTTAATTTATTAAACATCAAGAAAGTTGGCAAAAGGAGAAACACTATGCAATGGTTCAAAGTCCCACAAAAGATCTATTTTGAACGCAATTCCATTCAATATTTACGCTCGGCAAAAGACGTCAATAAAGTATTCATCGTCACAGACCACTCAATGGTCCAACTTGGCTTCCTTAACAAGATCATTGATGAATTAGAACAAAGAAGAAATCCTGTTACATACCAAATCTTTGCTGAAGTTGAGCCAGATCCAGATGTAACAACGGTAAAACGTGGCGTTGATTTAATGAGAGAATTCCAACCAGACACAATTATCGCTCTTGGTGGCGGTTCTCCAATGGATGCTGCTAAAGGCATGTGGATCTTCTACGAACACCCAGAAGTCAACTTTGATGATCTCAAACAAAAATTCATGGATATCCGTAAACGTGCTTTCAAATATCCAGAACTTGGAAGAAAGAGCAAACTCATCGCTATCCCAACAACTTCCGGAACAGGCTCCGAAGTCTCCCCATTTGCTGTTATTTCCGATAAAGCAAATCAAAAGAAATATCCTTTAACTGACTATTCTTTGACCCCATCAATCGCTATTGTCGATCCTGAATTCACAACAAACCTCCCAGCTAGATCAACTGCTGAAACCGGTATGGACGTTTTAACTCACGCTATTGAGGCTTATACCTCCGTCATGGCTTCCGATTTCACCGATGGCCTTTGTTTAGAAGCAATCAAACTTGTCTTTGAATACCTTCCAAGAGCAGTCAAAGATGGAAAACATGATTTAGTGTCGCGTGAAAAGATGCACAATGCCGCGACAATTGCCGGAATGGCATTCGCTAATAGCTTCTTAGGCTTAGTTCACGCCTTAGCACATAAGATGGGCGGAGAATTCCACACAGTCCATGGAAGAACATGCGCAATTCTTCTCCCACATGTCGTCAGATATAACGGAACAGCTCCTGCTAAACTCTCTGTTTGGCCAAAATACGAAGAATATTGCTGCGATAAGAAATATCAAAATATCCTCCGTATGTTAGGCGTTGAATGTGATGATAAAGCAAAAGCTGGCGAAATACTTGCCGCAAAGATCACCGACCTTATGAGAGAAATCGGCATCGATCCAAACTTCCAATCTGTTATACCTGATGAAGAACATTATCTTAGCAGACTCGAAGATGTTGCCTATCTTGCTTATGAAGATCAATGCACCCCAGCAAACCCACGTCTCCCATTAATCCCTGACATGATTCAAATCATGAAAGACGCTTATAAAGGAAACTAATTAAGCAATATCGATCAATTGAGGCTAGAAATAGCCTCTTTTTATTGTTCCAAATGACAACAAATGACAACAAATTTTGAAAATGACAACAAATGACAACAAATGACAACAAAAAATTTATATGCTAATATTAATAGGGAGGAAAACTGCATGACGAATTACATTACCCCATTTAACGTTTCTTTTGGCGAGCAGCCAAAATGCTTTATTCCGAGAAAAAACGAATTCGAAGAAATCGTTGAAACTTTTTCTTCACCTGAACCAAGCAGTAAAGTTTTCTTAATTGGAGGACCAAGGGGATGTGGCAAAACCGTTTTGCTTTCACAAATAAAGGAATATTTTGATGCAAAAGATGACTGGATCGCTATTGATTTAAATCCCTTTGTTGACATGTTTGAACAACTCGCTTCCAAATTATATTCCGAAGGAAAACTCAAAAAACTGTTTTTGAAACCGGAATTTTCTTTCTCTTTCCATGGCTTTTCTTTTTCAATTTCAGGTGATGAACCAATAACTGACGCGATAATTTTGATTAAGCTGATGCTAAAACATCTAAAAAAGAAAGGAAAACGCCTATTAATAACAATTGATGACGTATCTAGTAATAATGAAATAAAGGCTTTTGTCCAATCATATCAGTCTTTTATTAGAGAGAAATTAGATATTTTTCTCTTAATGACGGGGCTTTATGAAAATGTCTCAAGCATAGCAAATAACGAAAATTTGACGTTTTTATTGCGCGCGCCTAAGATATATCTTTCAAAACTAAGTCTTAGAGAAATAGCTCTTTCTTATGAGAAACAACTTTTCGTTGGCCCATTAGAAGCCGCAAAATTAGCGAAATTAACCAATGGCTATGCTTATGCATATCAATTATTGGGATACATTCTTTATAAATCTAGGAAAAAAGAAATAAACAAGGATGTTTTAAATGAATACGACTCAGCCTTGGAGGATAATGTATACACAAAAATATGGGGATCTCTTCCAAGAAACCAGCAACTATTTGCTTATGGCATGGCTTCTACGGATGGCACCATTAAAAACATAGCTGCATATACAAAATTTAGCAACTCCGCCATTCAAGTATACAAAAAGAGGATGACTTATGCAGGTGTAGTTGACGCTTCAACCAGAGGCAAAGTCGCCTTTCTTTTACCTAGATTCAAAGAGTATGTATTATTTCAAAAGACTTTAGAAGAATGCTAGAAGACGAATCTAAATAGTTCCATTTTCCAAAAACACTAAATATGTAATCCGATCAAAAAGTGGTCGGATTTTTATTTAGTCAATCAAAAAATGCAAAAAAATATTAATTAGTGAAAAGGCGGTAAGAAAAATATTTATTAAAATGACTAATAAGGCAAAATTTTTGAAAATTATGTTTTTTGTCAATCGCTATGAAATAATTGACTTAAATAACTAAAATGCAAATCTCAATTTTTTAAAAATTAATTTATACATTTTTTGTGAAAATACTAAAATATGCTTAGAAATTTCGGAGGATTTGTTATGAGTGTTTTGATTACAATTGGACGTGAATTTGGAAGTGGTGGTCGTGAACTCGGACGCCGTATTGCCGATGAATTAGGAATCGCCTATTACGATAACGAGATTTTAGAGGAAATCTTAAAAGAAACAGACTATTCAAAAGCCTACCTTCAAGAAGTTTCAGAATCTCGCCCAGCCGCTTTGTTCCCTATACATTTTGGCGTTAGCTGGGGACACACATACGCACCATTAAATCAAAGTATGGACGTATATGCTAAGCAAAACGAAATTCTCCGTAAACTTGCTGATAAATCTTCCTGTGTTATCATTGGCCGTGCCGCTGATTATATTCTTAAGGATCGTAACCCATTTAGAATCTTCGTTTATGCTGATTTACAATCAAAAGTAAATAGATGTCGCGATAGAAACGAAGACAAAAATATAACTGATGCCGAAATCATCAGACATATCAAAAAGATTGAAAAGAGCAGAAAATCTTTCTATGAATTCTATACGAACACTAAATGGGGAGATAAGAAGAACTATGATATGATGATTAACACAAGCAATCAAAATATTAAAGAAATCGCTCATTTGCTCTCCTCAATGATCAAAACTAAAGAATAACTTTTAGCCTTCAAATGAAGGCTTTTTTAAAGTCCATAATTTTTCTTTGTGACAAAACTTTTACAAATATATCTTGCAAAGACGTCTTATAAAAATAAGAATAATTAAGTATGTTAAACGAAAAAGAAATAGATGAATTGGTTAAAGGATTTGAATTAAAAGGCGATTCCAATAACTGTATTTTCATGGTTCATGGCTTTACTGGATCAGCTTCGGAATTATATCCTTTGGCTTCTTTGTTAAATGAAAAAGGTTATTCTGTTATTTCCCATGCCTTACCAGGACATGGCACAACCTCCTTAAAAGCCTTAAAGAGTGTCGGTCCAAAAGATTGGCTTAATTCCGTTAATGAGGGGTATGAAGAAGCATGCAAAAAATATAAAAGAGTTTATGTTTTTGGCTATTCGATGGGAGGCTGTTTAGCAATTAATCTAACTAAAGTACATCGAGTTGACGGGCTTATTCTTTGCGAACCTGCCCTAGTGCCTAATTCATCTTTCTCTTGGCTTGCTAAATTCCTTCGTCCATTCCCGATTAAAATTCAGTGGGACGGCACGCTTGAATTTCCTGATCATTCCGAAAAATATATGCGTGGACAAAGTGGCTATTACATTAAATCCGCCGCAGATTTAGTTGTTGTTGCAAGAAAAGCTAAAAAACTTCTTCCAAAGATCGTTTGCCCGATTATGATGACTTGGGCGACAAAGGATACATCAATAAGAAAGGATGGCGTGGATATGATTGAAAAGCTAACGCCATCGAATATCAAAACTTATAAGGTTTATGAAGGAAACACCCATCATTTGCCAAGCGAGCCAGAAAAAGAGCAATTAGCAAAAGACATTGATTCATTCATAAAGAAAACCATACCTCAAAAATAAGGTATGGCTTTTTAAATAGTCTCTTAGACCATGAAGATAATTAAATAGACAACACCAAGGATCACCACGATTGCCGATACCGAAGCAAAGACAATCCAGTTTGCTTTTTTGAAATGGAATGTCGCATTGGCAATGACAATGAAGAAGTAGTAAGCGACTCCCCACATGATTAATGACATTAGCATGCTTGGGAAGCAAGCCCAGAAATATGCGGTGCCTAATGTTCCATAAAGGCCATAGCTACAAGATGTAAATAAGCCAATCATTAAGGCAAATATATGAGGAATTGCCATTGCAATTGGCGTTGTTGGAAGACCTTTTCCTGCATCTTCTCCCGATGGATCTTTCTTTTTGAAGAGCATATACCAGGTAAGGAACCCACCAAGAAGAAGATAAGCGGAACTTGAAACGATTCTCGTTACCATGTCTCCTGTTTCTAAACTAACCTTACTGGTGGTTGCTAATTGAGCGAAGATGATGGTTGATCTTATTGTTTCTAGCCACGAGGATGAAGGGGTATAGCCAAGAGCATTAAGCATCCATAAAGAGTCATAAGTATTGAATTTCGTTCCAGCCCAAGCAAGGAAGAAAACCGATTCAACGAAGAAAGCAAGGAATAATTGTCCAAAAACAAGATATAATGCGGCATCAATGCTTTTCGTTCCTAAAGAAATAAAGAATGATGAAATGAAGTAGTTAAGTGAAACTCCAACCAACAATACGAAATAATACGGCAAGAAGAACACATAATTATAGTAATAAGGATTTGCCCTTAAATAGTCGATGTTGGCATTGTTTTGAACTTGTTTGATAAATATAAACAAGACACCAAACCAATAGATGATGGTTATTGCAGTTGCAAGTATCGTATAACTAATTAAAAGATTGGTTCTTCTTAATTCGTTTTTCTTAAATGGCAATTGATAATAGAAATCAGCATGCGTGCGTTTTCTTTGGTAAGAAAAGGCGAAGAATGGCAAGAAAAAGGATATTAGAAGTGCAGGAATAAGGATAGCGAATAGTGGTGGCCAAGTAGAAACTGATATATAAGAAGTGAAGGTGCCATCAGAATTCTTATAAAAAACAGGCGCAAGGTTTGAAGTGGAAATAGTTAACCAGAAAATTGCTGCAAGGATAATGAAGGAGATGATATACATCGGCAACAACTCTTTGATTTGCCACTTGATATAGCTTTTCTTATTCATGGATATCCCCCTTTCTTGCTAATAGCATTTCCATTGCAATGATCTCACTTGTCTCTAAAGGACATTGTTCAAGCAAGGTTGGCGAATATTTTCCCCTTATAAGATCTTCAAGATTGTCTTTCTTAAGCAAAACGATCGTTGTGATCGAACCGATTTTTGTGATGGAAATCGGCTTCAAACCAAGACTTTCCAACCCTTCGCCATCAATCGTTTCCTTACTTATTAATTGATATTTAACAATCTCCGTTCCAATATCGACTTTTTCTTTGCTCTCAGAAACGCTACCGCGATATAGAATCGTGATGGAATCAGCAATTTTTTGCACCGAAGACATATTATGTGAGGAAAGAATGATTGTTTTATGCTCATCAGCAACAAGCTTGATTATCTCTTTTCCGATTGTATCGATTACTAATGGATCAAGGCCATCGAAGGCTTCATCAAGCAAGATATTTTTGCATTTGACGCTAAAGGCGATAAAAAGGAACAATTGTCTTCTCATTCCTTTAGAGAAAGAAGATATCGAGCGGTTCGAAGGCAAGGATGATTGTTCAAGCAAATATTTGAACTTATCCATGTCAAGCTGATAGAAAATGTTATAGAGGTTTGCAACCTCCATAGCGTTATATCTTCCAGGCGCATATGGCTCATCAGGCAAAAGGAAGAGATCAGCTTTTGCTTCATGGCTTCGATTGTCTTTTCCATCAATCAAAATATTTCCGGAATCTCTTTCAATAACATCGGCTATAAGACGGAAAAGCGTTGATTTTCCAGCGCCATTCTCACCGACTAGCCCTGTGACTCCTTCATCAAAAGTAATAGAAAGATTATTCACTGCGTGAACGTCGCCACCTTTTTTTCCAAAAGTTTTATTCAGTCCGTTAATTTCAATCATGTTCGTCCCCCATTTTGTTTAATTCTTCGATTATTTCTTCTTTTGTGTAGCCTTTTTCTAGTAATGACTTCAAATCTTTTTGCAACAAATCATATTTATCAGTTGAAGCCTTTTTAGCAACGACAAAGCCTTTTTTAGGAATATTGGTGAGATAGCCGTCCTCCACTAAAGAAGTGTAGGCTTTTTGAACGGTCATCGGA
>CAVKAU010000098.1:0-4038 GCA_963654035.1 bacterium
GCCTTGCGTTTCAGTTATTGAAGCAGAGACGAAAAGATCGCCAACTTGATAATAAAGAGGAGTCTCAGTCGGTTTTACCGGGCCAAAAAATTTTACGTTATTGGCAATTCCTAGCTCTTCGACTAATTTATTTAATTCATCAAAGGCTGGGCCTCCCCCAACAATTACGAAGACTGTTTTCTTTTTTGGGGAAGTTTTTAGATACTTTGCGTAGCCTTTTAAGCAAATGTCGATACTCTTTTCTTTAGCTACTCTCCCTAGGGAAAGTATTACAAAAGTATCATCGCTTATGCCATGTGCTTTTTTGATTTCTTTTACTTTTTCTTGATCGACGTTCTCTTTAGCGAATTTGCTAAAATCGATGCCAGTTGGAATGACGTTTATGTAAGAATCAACGCCAATTGAGCGCATATATTCCTTTGTCTTTACGGAAGGAGTGATAAATTCCGTAGCAACGCTAGATTTGTAGCGGACGTAAGAACGAACAATTCCTTTCGCAATGCGGTCAAGATAGCCTCTTGTCGCATAATATGTGTAGTCTTCTAATGCTGTATGGAAGGTGTAAACAACTGGTATCCCTAATTGTTTAGCCAGCAAAAATCCAAACTGTCCGATGCCTGCATCAGTTTGAATGTGAACGACATCAGGCTTAAACTTCATGATTATCTTTTTGGCGTTTGGTGAGAAAAGGCCAGCAATACGATAGTCATACATTTTCATTTTAAAACCAGGTAAACGTAAAAAATCACCATCTAAGCACATCTCATTGCCATAAGGGTTGGTTGTGCAAACCATTATTTCTTCGCCATTCTTTTTAAAAGCGTCATATAGGGTTCCACTGGAAGTTGCCACGCCATTAATCTCAGGTGGAAAGGTATCGCTAAAAATGATCGGTCTCATAAAAATCACCTTTCCTTAGTTGGAAAATCCGTGACGATATAATCATCGCCCGTTTCCTGCCCGTAGTCCTTAAGCGTAAAATTGCTCATTACCTTTTTTCTAACGGCTGCTCTTGATAATTGTTTTGTTTCAAATAATGTGTCGGAAGAATGCTTTCTTTCAGCATAAGTATCTAATTGCAAATTAACAAAAGTTTGCCTGTTGGCATATGAATAATCTTCTTTTGGCCTTGAGTGGTATAGGGCTGCGACGACACCTGAAACGATAACGATTAAATGGTAAGTGGCAACGCGCCAAATAATCTGAGCTGCAACGATATTCGATGAAGCGCTTCTAGTGATGACAAGAGATCCATTAACAACGGCTTGCGTTTCAACATAAAAGCCGGAAAACATAAAATTAAAGAACAATTCTGAAACACCAGCTGAGCCAGGAAGAGGCATCAAGCCAGTTACCATTTGATGAAAAGCACTACGACATGCGCAATCAAAGAACATCCTGATATCAAAGCCTTCGTTTGGTCCAAAAGCGCCAAGGGCAAGACCAGCAAAATAAGGTATCGAGAATCGAAGCATCAATATCAATAACATCGAGATATAGATGAACACCGTTACCGGAATATTCGATTGGAGACGTTTCAACTCAATTTTGAAATTTTCAACTTGCACACGAAGGTTTTCTCTTGTTTTGTCAGGATTCTTCAAAATTCTAATTTTCCCTAAGAAGCCAACGATATAATGCATGATGAAATTATGAAAGTGGTGAGAATAACTCATCAAAAATAAGCCGAGAATAACGGCTAAATTTAAGCCAAAGCCAATAATGATTAATGGCAACATAGTAACAGTTCCATCCCAGCCAAATAAATCAACGTTTGGAATCTTAAAAGATCCAATGGAGGCTATAGCATTCCATTCAAATAAAATAGCAATAACGTCAAAAGTGATTAAGGCGAATTGGTAAATGATAAACCACATAACCATGATCGATGCAGCATTAGATACCTCAATCCCTTGTTTTTTAAGAGTGTAAACTTGCATTACCTGGCCACCAGAAGCGCCAGGAGTTACATTGTTATAGAAAGCACCAATCATCGAATTTGCCAAGCCTTGGTGAAAATAATAATGTCTTGTATAAAGGCGGCAGAAAACAACCATTACCAATGCTTCAAGGCAATAAGTAATGAACATGACGCCAACAATAATGAGCAAATACATCGGCGAGCAAGTCGTTAAGGCGGCCCAAATCTGCCTTATGCCTGAGAGAATATCACCTTCACCTGCACTATAAAACGAGATGAACAATGTAACAATAGTCAAAACGAAAACCAAGCCAAATGATATGATGTATGACTTCTTTTTAGACTTCTCTTTCTTTTTGCCTTTAATATTTTTTTCAGCCATAGAATAAATAGTTTCTAAGAAACTATGTTATTTTAACATGGTAATAGATTTATTGGTAGAAATTAAGAAAGAAGGAAAGCGATATCTTCCTCGGTAAGCGAAGAAATGGCGTTATCTCCTGATTTTATAAGATCATCATATAACGTCTTTTTATATTTCTGCAAAAGAAGGACTTTTTCTTCGATCGAATTATGACAAATCAACTTTAAAACGGTTACTGGGCGTTTTTGGCCAATGCGGTGGGCGCGGTCAGTAGCTTGCTCTTCAGAAGCAATATTCCACCATGGGTCAAGATGAATAACTATATCTGCTCCAGCTAAATTAAGGCCGGTTCCTCCTGCTTTTAAGGAAACGAGCATTATTGAAACATCATCTTCTTTATTGAATTTATTTGCTAAATCAAGACGATCTTTCGCTTCCGTTTTGCCATTGATGTAATACGAAGGCAAGCCATTTTCTTTAAGGTTTAAACTAACGTTATCAAGAACTTTGGTAAACGAAGAGAAAATCAATACTTTGTGTCCGTTTGAAACGCTTTGCTTAGCATATTCTATTATGTAAGACATTTTACTTGATAAAGCCTTAAATCCTTCAAAGAAAGAACCAGCATCAACGCATATTTCTCTTAATGATGTGAGTATAGGCAAGAAACTGAATGCGGAGAATCTATCATGCGTGGTCGATGTTTTATCTTTGGATTCCTTCAATTCCTTCTTGGCCTTTTCAAGCACAGAGTCGTAAAGCATCCTTGATTCATCGTCCATTGTGATGGTAACTACCCTCGTTTCTTTCTTAGGAAGTTCTTTAAGGACTTCCTTTTTCGTTCTTCTTAATAAGAAAGGCGAGATACGTTTTCTTAAAGAGGAACGTGCTTCTTGCTGATTTCCCGCTAAAACATATCTAGTCTTAAAAACGCCATATGTATTTAGGTAATTTGGCATCAAAAAATCAAAAATCGACCACAAATCCCCCATGGAATTTTCAATTGGCGTTCCAGTGAGAGCGAATTTTGAAACACAATGAATATTTCTCACGGCCTTAGATTTCAATGTTTTGAAATTCTTGATCAATTGAGCTTCATCAGTAATAAGAACCTCGAATTCACATTTCGAATAATAGGATAAATCGTTTCTTAATGAATCGTAGGAAGTAATATAAGCCGCTTCTTCGTCTTTGTTGATTGAAGAGATGATTTCAAGTCTCCTCTCTTTGCTCCCATCAATTACTCTTACCTTGGCATCCTTTTTCCATTTAAGAAATTCTTTCTCCCAGTTATAAATAACGCTTTTTGGGGCGACTATCAAAAATGGTTTATTAGATTTAATTGAATAAAGAAAGGCAATTGTCTCCAATGTTTTCCCTAAGCCCATATCATCAGCAAGGATGCCACCTAAATGATTTTTATATAAAGTGTATAGCCATAACACGGCAATTCTTTGATATGGTCTTAAATATGGGGCAACGTCTCCAGAAATTGTTAAATCACTGTCTTTGAAATCTTTGATTTCCATGAAAGCTTGCTTCAAGGAAAGATTCTCTTCAAGGCTGATTTGACTGTTTTTATATTCATCATCCAGGCGAAAGGCTTCAGAGATAGCTAAATGATTACTAGAAAAGCTATCATCAAGTTTTTCTTTCTTCTTAAGCTCGTTTAATTCACTAATTTTAGGATCATCAAGCAAAATGATATTATCGCCTAACAGGAAATACGTTTGTTTTTTCTTATAGGCAGAAA
>CAVKAU010000099.1:0-5827 GCA_963654035.1 bacterium
CTACATAGCCATGGGGCATTATGCCAAAAAAGTCGAAATGAATGGCCACACTTATCTTGCTAAGCCCTACGATTTAAACAAAGATCAAACTTATTTCCTTTGCGAACTTTCCGAGGAACAAGTTTCCTCATGCTTGTTCCCGATGAATGATATAACAAAGGTCGAGGCGAGGGAAATTGCCGCAAAATTAGGACTCGATGAAGTCTCAAACAAACACGGCTCGACAGGCATTTGCTTTATTGGGGAAAGACGCTTCAAGGAATTCCTTAGAAATTATTTCCCGGCGACCAAAGGAAATATTATCGATATAGAGTCAGGGCGCATTTTAGGGGAACATAGCGGAGTTCTTTATTACACGTTGGGCCAAAGAAAAGGACTCGGGATTGGCGGAATCAAAGGAGAAGGGGAAGCCACTTGGTTTATTTGCAAAAAGGATGTTGAGAAAAATATCATTTACGTGACAAAGGGTGATTCACCTCTTTATTTAATGTCCGATGAATGCTTCATCAATAATGTTAATTGGATTGGAGAAAAGCCAACTTCTCCGATACACGTTCAAGTTAAATTCCGTTACCGTCAAAAAGATAATTCTTGCAATTTATCTTTTAATGGTGATGAAGTTCATTTGACATATGACTCCTTAGTTGAAGCGGTTACTCCTGGACAATTTGCCGTTTTCTACACTGATGATGGAGTTCTTCTAGGTGGCGGAATTATTGATAGAACCTACTTAAAGGGCAAAAGGCAAGACAAATAAGGCTTAATATGAAGAAAAATTATAATGACGAGATAAAAATGAAAAAAGTAAAGAAAAATAAGCATAAATTTATTTTTGTTCCATTAACCGCTTTTTTGACTTTCTCCCTTGGCGGTTGTGATATATCATGGAACCAGTTTTTCCCTCTTTCTTCAGAGGATAAAAATTCTTCTGAGATTAATGTATCTTCAAGTGAAAGAGAATCTACAAATTCATCCGATTCTTCAATTGAATCTTCTTTTTCGGCAGAATCCCAAACATCCAGCGAAGAATTAGAGGAAAAATACGATCAAATATCTTTCTATTTTATTTCTGCCGGAGATGGAAAGGATTCTCTATATAATGGCGATTCTATCTACATTAAGGCTGGTGAAAACGATATTTTGATCGATGCGGGGCCTTCAGCATCCTCGGCTAGCAATATCAAGAACGTCATCAACAAACATTGCGAAGACGGAAAACTTGAATACGTAATCGCAACTCACGCTCACGCTGACCATATTCCTGGATTTTATGGAACTAGTTCAGCGCCTGGCATTTTTAAATCTTATGAAATCGGAACGATTATAGATTTTCCAAAAACCAACTCCACAACCGTGACATATAGCAATTATCTCTCCTCTAGAGATGAAGCGGTCAGTAAAGGCGCAACGCACTATACGGCACTAGATTGTTGGAACGAAACTAGTGGAGCTAGTAAAATCTATACGCTTGGCGAAGGATTATCGATGGAAATTCTTTACCAAAAATATTACGAAAATAGCACATCTAATGAAAATAATTACAGCGTTTGCCTTCTTTTTAAACAAGGCGAGAAAAAAATGCTTTTTACTGGCGATTTAGAAGATGATGGCATAACGAGCCTTTTAGAAAAGAACGATATTGACAAGGTAGATCTTTATAAAGGTGGTCATCATGGCTCTTTTAATGCCAATCCGGATTCTCTTCTTTCTGTAATTCAGCCAGAAACCATTTGCACATGCTGTGTTGCTGGCTCCACGCAATATACGACGAAAGCTGATCACACTATGCCTTACCAGGAAACGATTGATGTATGGTCTAGATATACGGATGATGTCTATTTAACGAATTGGGCGACAAGCACTCAGCCAAATACCGGAGGCGAATTAAACGGAACAATAAACGTTAATTATGCCAAAACCGGCGTTAAAACGGTTTCTGGTTCAAACAATTCATTAAAGCTTAAAGATACGGACTGGATTAAGACAAATCGCCGCATTCCTTCTTTTTGGAAATGATTTAAATAAAATTCATTTTTATCCAATAGAATATTAGCCGTTATGAAAAAAACTTTTTGTTTTGCCGTTGCATCGTTGAGCGTCTTGATAGAAACCTTATCATCTTGCACATTTAACATAAATTCGTCTTTAAACGACCGGTCGTCAGATTCATCTTCAGAAAATGAGTTGTCTTCTTTTGAAGAAACATCTTTTATTAGTTCTGCTGAAGAATCTTCAAGCGATAGTTCAAGCGAGATTGAAGAAAAATCTTCATCAAAGGAAGAAAGCGATGAGATAGAGACAGTTGAATATGAAGAAGTGCTCAATACAATTGGGCCTGATGAGGACAAAACTTATAGAATAGCTCCGGCGAAAGTGAATGATGACGAATTCACCGTATATAACGTTAAATACAACACTAAGGGTTATTTGGCCCATCCAACTACTTTGACAATCAAAAAAACAGATTATTGCTTAACTTTTGAAACAGTTGCTTTATATTACCAGGCCTTTAGACAAGTTCCTCCAAACTACGTCACCGATAAAAACTTGTCTGACGAAGATTTACGCTATGTGAGCACATACACTTATGGAAGCTATTCCGGCAGCAATTCCTACACCGAGTCTTTAGGCGAATTTAACAATAGTAGAGGCGTTTATCTTGAACTCGATATAAAACTTTTGTCATATTCTCTCAAAAATAGAGGCAAGGGAAGAGTCGTGATTGTCGTTGACGGCATAAAAGACTACGGAAATGAGCCAGTTTGCTATTACACAAACGATCATTATCAAAATTTCTGGGAATTTTATAATTACGCTTCCGGATGGGGACCTTCATTTAAAGGAGTTGGGTCTAAAACCTCGCCTAGGCAAATCCCTGAAACCGTAACTCCAATATATTGATGTTTTTTCTTTAACTTTTTCTTAAAGGCTTCTATAATTCTTAGGCAAGCTAAATCTCTTTATAGAGAGGGCCTCATAATGGAAAAGCCTAAGAGATACGCCACTTGCCTTGATGTGAGCAATGTCACCGTGAATTCGCGTTAAGAATTTAATTGAGTCGCACCTTTGGTGAAGAAAGATGGTACCGCGTTAGTCTTAGCGTTCTTTCTAAAAGGTGTTTTATTTTTATTTAAGGAGTTTTTTATGAAAGCTTTAAGTGGTCAACAAATAAGGGAAACATGGATTCGCTTCTTTGAAAGCAAGGGACATCATTATTTGCCAGGAGTTAACTTAATTCCTCACGATGATAAGTCACTTTTATGGGTTAATGCAGGAGTTACCGGATTAAAAAAATATTTTGATGGTTCAGAAATTCCACCATCAAGAAGAATAGTCAATGTTCAAAAATCTATCCGTACTAACGATATTGAAAACGTTGGTCATACGGCCAGACATCATACTTTTTTTGAAATGCTTGGAAACTTCTCGATTGGCGATTATTTCCGCGCTGAAGTAATTCCGTGGGCTTTTGAAATCTTAACCGATACGAAAAATGGCTTTGGCATGGATCCTAATAAGCTCTATATGACTTATAACCCATCCGATAAGGCTTCATTCGAATTATGGCAAAAAGTAGGAGTTGATCCATCCCATCTCATTCCGCTTGAAGGCAATTATTGGCAAATTGGTGAAGGACCTTGTGGCCCAAACACCGAAGTCTTCTATGATCGTGGCGAAAAATGGGATCCTGACCATCTTGGTGTTAAATTGCTTCAAGATGATATCGAAAATGACCGCTACATCGAAATTTGGGGCATAGTTTTCTCCCAATATAACGCCGTTAATGGCGTCCCAAGAGAAAAATACAAAGAATTACCTTCAAAGAACATCGATACAGGGGCTGGACTAGAAAGAATCGCCTGCATTCTTCAAGAAGTTCCAACGAATTTTGAGACTGATTTATTCATGCCTATAATTGAAAAATGCGAGGAATTATCAGGGGTTAAATACGATGATGAGCACAAAATGTCTTTCCGTGTAATCGCCGATCACGCTCGTTGCTTAACCTTTGCTTTAGGCGATGGAGCAACATTCTCCAACTTAGGTAGGGGCTATGTTCTCCGCCGCATCATTCGCCGCGCCATGCGCTATGGCCAAAAAATTAACTTTCATGAGCCATTCATGTATAAATTAGTTCCAACGGTCATTAACAAATATAAAGATTTCTACCCTGAACTTCTAACAAAAGAAGAAGAAATCACTAAAATGATTAAAAACGAGGAAGAAAAATTTATAAAAACGCTTGATAAAGGCGAAGCTATCTTAAAAGAAAAACTTCAAGGCGCAAAAGAACTTTCCGGAAAAGACATATTCCTTCTTTATGATACATATGGTTTCCCCGCTGATTTAAGCAAAGAAATTGCCGCTGAAAAAGGCGTTGGATGTGATATGAATGGATATGAAAAACTCATGGAAGAACAACGTGAGAGAGCAAGAAACGCCCGCGGTCAAATAGACTCATTCCATAAACAGTCTAAAGATTTGATGGAATTTAAAACCCCGTCAGAATTCTTATATGACGCTTATTCTTCAACAAGCAAGGTAATTGGCATATTTGTTGATGGAAATAAGGTTGACACCCTTGAAGAAGAGGGCGATGTAATATTTGAAAAAACCCCATTTTATGCAGAAATGGGCGGACAAGTTTCTGACAAAGGAAAAATTTCTGGAAAGGAAGTGTCAGGATTAATCGATAACGTTTCCAAAGCGCCAAATGGACAACATTTGCATCATGTCGCTCTACAATATGGGAAGATTTCTATCGGCGAAGAAGTAACGATAACTTTAGACGTTGAAAGAAGAAAATTAATCGAAAGAAACCACTCTGCAACGCATCTTATGCATTCCGCTCTTTCAAATGTTTTAGGAAAGCATGTTAAGCAAATGGGTTCTTACGTCGATGAAAAATACCTCCGTTTTGATTATGAAACCGATCATAAACTTTCTCCGGATGAGATTAAGAAAATCGAAGATGAAGTGAATGAGAAAATTTCCGAAGGCATCGATGAATTAACTGAAATCCTTCCAATAGAAGAAGCGAAGAAACTTGGGGCGGAGATGGAATTCTCTGAAAAATACGGAAAAACCGTGCGTGTTGTTGAATTCTCTGATTACAGCAAGGAATTCTGCGGCGGAACTCACGTTAAAAATACCTCGGAAATTGGCTTATTCGTCATTCAAAGCGATGATGCATTATCATCTGGAACAAGAAGAATCCAAGCCGTAACCAGCTTAGAAGCTATATCCTATTTCTCAAAGAAAAAGGCCGTTCTTTCTGCCAGTGAGTCACTTTTAAATTCCAACGATGTAGATTTTGCAAACAGACTTTCTTCCTTGATTAATGAAATGGCATCTTTGAAAAAAGAGCTTTCTGAAACAAAAGAAAAATTAGCGGGTTTAGAAGCTAAAAACACCACATTTGAAGATTTTG
The DNA here is from genome assembly GCA_963654035.1 of bacterium. GTDB lineage: Bacteria > Bacillota_I > Bacilli_A > RFN20 > CAG-826 > UBA4951. The sequence continues at coordinate 5,432 of CAVKAU010000099.1, forward strand.
ATGGTATTTCTTTCTTAGCCACCATAAAAGAAGGCAGTCAAAGAGAAGAACTCCTAACACTTGGCGATTCTTTAAAATCCAATAAGAAAGATTACGCCATAATTTTGATAGGCGGAAGCGAAGGGAAGAGGCCTATTACCGTTTTCTTAGGCGGAAAAGCTCTCACAAAAGCTAAAGCTGGCGACATTCTTAAGAAAATATCAGCTACTTTAGGCGGTTCTGGTGGCGGAAGACCCGATATGGCTTCCGGCCAAGTCAAGACTAAAAATGGTTTTGAAAAAGCAATAGAAGAAGTCAAAAACATCTTTTAAAGGAGAATTTATGCTAGAAATAAAGGACAACACAATTATCATTACAAAAGAAGATGGAACTAGCGAAGAATGGAAAATATATTTC
>CAVKAU010000100.1:0-6505 GCA_963654035.1 bacterium
AAATCGATATGTCCACAGCAAAATTGCTTGACCTTTCTAACGAGTGCCTTTCTTTGCCTCTTGGATATGAGAAAAAAGCGGTTGTAGCCGAGAATTTTTATTATCTTTCAAAAACTAAAACAAAGAAAAAGTTACTTTCGGGAGACGATGATGAGCCGATACTGAGTTTTTTCAAGAATCCTGACCCTAATATAGAATTATATTTATTAGTTTATTCAGATACGTTGGATGAAAAGTCCACTTATTATAAAGTTTTGCAAGAAGGCGGGTGCAAATTTTCTGGAGTTGCAGCTTTTGATCAAAACGATTGGCAGAATTTCATTCCAAGATTCTTTGAAAAAAGAGGGACGAAAATAACGCCAGAAGCGACAACGGAATTATTGGAACGCATTGGAGGAGATTACTCATTATTTATACAAGAGGGGAACAAAGTAATCGCTTATGCTAATGGAGAAACTGTTACTTTAGAAAAGATAAAGGAACTAGTTTCAGCCCCATTAGAGGATGATATTTTCGTTCTTTCTAATGCTTTAACAAAAGGTGATAAGCAAACGGCTTTGCATGTTTTCAAAGATATGCAAATAAAAGGCAGCTCTGGTGGAGCAATCCCTTTAATGAACATGCTATGCAATCAATTTATTTTTCTTGACCAAGTTAAATATTTGTCGAGGCACGGTTTTGAAGTATTTGATATTGCAAAAAGACTAAACTGTTCTCCTGGCAGAGTTAAAGCTTCTTTATACAGCATTAAAAAAATGTCTTTCTCTTGTCTTTCGCGAGCAATAAACCAATTATATTTTTATGAATCGAACGTATTTCAAGGCAGAATGACAGATAAATTGGCGTTCGAATTGTTTTTAACGAATTTTGAATTATGAAGATAGTTCTTGTTTCGGATACTCATGGAAGCTTTTATGAATTAAAAAAAGTTGCCATGATTGAAAATGGAGCTGATTTATATCTCCACGCTGGCGATATCGGCCCCTTTAATTCACAAGATATAACGCCTTTTGCTCCAGTCAAAGGAAATTGCGATTATTATTCGTCTTCTTTACTGCCATTTGAAAGAAGAATTAGCACGCCGTACGGCATTTTGCTGATGAGACATCATCCTCTAATTAGCAAAGGCGATATAGAAAATATTTATAAAGAAGGGGTGCGAATATTCATTCACGGTCACACTCATATCAAAGAAGTGGTTGAATATAAGGACATGTTTATCATTTGCCCCGGTTCTTTATGCCGCCCACGAGATGATTTTGCTAGTTATGCTATTTTAGATGTTGCTGACAAAGATGTGAAAATTACCTTCAAGAAAATATAAAAAAATCGAACACCAGCTTAAACCAGCAATTATTTAAATGCTAATGGCTTAGGCGATATTCGATTTATTTTTTTCGATTAAATCTTTATAAAGAAGCTAATTCACCTTGGAGATGAGCTTTTTTGCGATTGGCGGAATTTGTTGAAATGATGCCATCTTGGGCAAGCTTATCAAGAAGGGAGATTGCTTTGTTAACTTCAGCAGTTGCTAATTCTTTGTTTTTTGCTGCTATTGCTGTTTCAGCTTTCTTGATTTGTCCGCGAGTTTCGCTTTTGCGAGCGGAATGGTGGGCGTTATTTCTTTCGCCGATTTCGATACGTTTGATTTGTGATTTGATGTTTGCCATATATCTTTTAATCCTTTTTTAACTTATGCGTTCTCGATTTTACCTTTAATATAAAATTAAAACAACTATTTTTCATTATTTTTGCCACTTTCTTTTGCAAGTTTCTCGATGTCAAGTATCTCTTTGGTGAAATCAGCAACTGTCAGAAGCGTTCCATATTTTTCAGTGGGGATAGATATTTTGAAAATAGAATTGAGTTCTTGCACCATTGTTACGTAGCTCATCGAATCGCCGCCAAGATCCTCTCCCCACGATGAATCATCATCGATTTTATATTCAGGCAGATAAAGTATTTTAGAGAACAATTTGCGAATTTTCTTTGATACTCTATTAACATCATCTTGATTATATTCAGCAAGAGAAGTGGATTTCTTAACTAATTGAGTTCCATCAAAAGTCAAGAAGTCCTGAGGATTGTTTTCAAGCTCGTTTTTGAGCGCGAATCTTTTAACCTTCATATTGTTAGCCGTCGGTAGATTCTTTTTATAAATATAGGCATATGAAATTCTCTTTTCGTTTGCCAAAGTAGCATTAATTGAATCGATATTCTTTTTTATTTCGGGGATTTCATCGTTTTTAACATTATTTTCTAAAACGACTACAAGGATGACTTTTTCGCTGTTGTCTTTCTCCATTCCGAAAACCACAAGGTTATTGATGTGCTTAATTCCACGGAAATAACTCTCTATTTCATCAGGATATACGTTTTCACCGTTTGAACCTATAATCGTGTCTTTCAAACGACCTTTTATATAATAAAATCCAGCATTATCAACGTAGGCAATATCACCTGTATGAAAATATCCATTGTCTAATTCTGTGCGTTTTCTTATGCCATTGATTATTTCTTCTTGGTGAATTGTCTCAGATTTAACGCATAATTCCCCCTCGTTTGGGTGTGAAGAATCGGTCGGAATAATTTTATATTCGATTCCGTAAAATGGCTTTCCTATGGAATTAAGCAAACGATGGTTGACCTTTTTAGATTGCTCAACACTTGTGACGCCGATTTCAGACATGCCATAGCCATTATTCAAAGGATATTTTAAACCGTTAATCAACGCTGAGGTCTGAGGCAGTAAGTATCCTCCGCCAGAAATGCAAAATTCAACCTGGTTCCCCAACACTTTCTTTCGCATCAAATAATTAAAGAAAGGATTTGATGCGAATCCTGCTTCCTCATGGGAAATTTTGTTGTCGTTGAAGTCTAACATTCTCTTAACAAGATCTTGTTTGCTATTGCTTTGTTGCGAAACGCTACGTTGAAGCGTTTGCGCAACTCCGTCCCAAAACATCGGCACGGAGAAAACGTGGGTGCATTTGCCGTTTTTAACTGCTTTTAGCAAATCGCGTGAACTCATGCTATTTGGGTAAACGAGAGTTTTTCCATAGAACGAAAACCATAAAAACACAGCAACAAAGCCAAAAATATGGTGAAAAGGAATCATGGCCAAAATATTTATTTTTCCTGGGTGCATCAAAGAGTTGCCTCTTTCTGGTATATTCGCCGCTGCGGCAATTTGGTGACACAGATTCTTTCCGGTCATGACCATAATTTTGATGTTTCCCGTCGTGCCAGAAGAGCAAAAGAGAACTTCATTGGCCCAAGATGGAGTGAATAAACGGTTTTCTTCGGAGTTTCTGACATTATTTAAACGGAAGGAAGGAACGGAATAAGGGTCTTCTTCATTAGCGATAATTGCCGTTGCCTTGGAATCCTTAAGAAGATTTTCCGTGTTAGCGTGCTGTAGATTAGCGGCGATTAATAATACGGGATGGCCGGTCATTATTAAAGCCCAGAACATTAAAGGCCAAGTTGGGGAATTTTTAAGCTTTAAGGCGATTGTTGAACCAGCTGGAACGCAAGACAATAAAGTCGAAAGACGCTTCGCTAAAAACCAAACGCTATCTTTGTATTTTGCATATGTATAAGACCTTTTCTTATCATCTTCATCAAAATATATGCAGCATTTCTTTTTCGCATTAACTGTTGTGAAATATTCAAAAATATCTTTAAGCGTAAGGGATGTATTCATCAGATTTTTATATTGATCGATGAATTTTTGACAATCTTTTTGACTATAATTACTCATGTTTTACCTCGCCTTTGTTATTGTATCATCCGATAAAAGAAATTATCGAACAAATAGTTTATAATAATAACAATATTGTTATTTTATTTTTTCAAGGAGAATTCTCAATGAAATACACGTGTGCAAAAGATGTTAAAGTCCTGTTCTTAGGGACTCCAGAGATAGCCGTTCAACCTCTGCTTGGACTTCTGGAGGCTGGTTTTAACGTCATTGGCGTGGTTTGCCAAGAAGATAAGATAACTGGCAGAGGTCATGATCAAATTGAGATGCCTCCAGTTAAAAAACTCGCTTTAAAAGCAAATTTGCCAGTTTTTCAGCCTCACAGAATAAAAAACGACTTTGAATTCGCGAAAAAGCTCAATTTTGATGTCATAGTCTGCATGGCTTATGGACAAATAGTTCCAATGCAATTTGTCGCCCTTGCGCCAAAAGGTGCGATAAATCTCCATGGTTCGTTGCTGCCAAAATTAAGAGGTGCGGCTCCAATTCAACGAGCAATCATGAATGGCGACGAAAAAAGCGGAATAACATTAATGGAGATGGCTGAAAAAATGGACGCTGGAAAAATGTATGATAAACGCGAGATTTTAATAGAAGACGAAGATAATTATGATTCTTTGAGCAAAAAACTTGGGGATTTGGCAAAAAAAGTGATTGTCGAAGACCTTCTTCCTTATGTTAACGATGAATTGAATGGCATAGAACAAGAAGAAAAAGAAGTTACTTTTGCTAAAAAAATATTGCCAGAAAACGAACATCTTCCATTAAATTTAAGTGCGTTAGAAATCAATAGATACATTCGTGCCTTAGCCAATAAGCCTGGAACATACGTATTTTTCAGAGAGAAGAAATTAAAAATTTATTCATCTTCGCTCGTATCGAACGTTTCCGTTAACCCCGGTTACATTAAATGTTACAAAGGAAAACTTTATTTAGGGGCGAAAGACGGAACTCTTTTGCTTAAAGAAATCCAGTATGAAGGGAAAAAACGCATGGATGCTGGTGCATTCGCTAACGGTGCTAGATTAAATCAAGAAGGCGAAAAAGTAGAATAAATGGCTAATGAGAAAAAAGAAAAACTCACTATATCAGTCCATCAATTAGTGGATTTTCTTTTGCGTGAAGGCGACATAGATAATCGAATTTATAATCAAGAAACGATGCAACTCGGCTCGAAAATTCATTCTTCGTATCAAAAAAGCCAAGGAAATACATATCTTTCTGAAGTACCTTTAAAAACTGAAATTGAAACCGATGATTATATAGTAAGTCTCGAAGGAAGAGCCGACGGGATAATTGTAGGTGATACAAATCCCATAATCGATGAAATAAAATCAACGGTTTCCCCGTTGGAAGAATTTTACGAAACGCAAAAAGAGTGGCATTACGGGCAGGCAAAATGCTATGCCTATATGTATATAAAGCAAGAGAAACTGGCACGATGCAACATCCGTCTCACTTATATATCACAACAAGACTTTGAATGCCGAATGGTCAAAGAAAAATGCTTCACATTCGATGAATTGGAAGAATATGTAGTTTCTCTCGTTAATGAATACATTAATTTTTTTAAACGCGAAAGACTCCATATTATCGAAAGAAACATTTCAGCCGATAAGCTTCCTTTTCCTTATGAGAATTTTAGGAATGGGCAAAGAGAAGTGGCTAAATATGTTTACTCTGTCGCTAGAAAAGGCGGAATCTTCTTTTTTGAAGCGCCAACAGGGATTGGCAAAACGATATCAGCTCTTTATCCGGCAGTTAAAAGCTTTGCAAAAACTTCAAATTCGAAAATTTTCTATCTAACAGCTAAAACCTCAGGCCGAACTTCCTGCTATGATGCCTTAACTGCTTGCTACGAGAAAGGCTTAAAGGCAAGGGATTCATTGCTTGTCGCAAAGGAAAAAATATGCTTTTCTCCCGGCCAATCTTGTAACCCCGATGAGTGTCCTTTTACTAAAGATTATTATGGAAAACTTCGCGAAATAGTAAAAAAAGAATCAAAAGAAAGCAACCGTTATAATCAGGAAACGATAATGAAAATGGCTAATGAATATCAAATTTGCCCCTTTGAATTGCAATTAGACCTATCCTTGCTAAGCGACGTTGTAATTTGCGACTATAACTATTTTTTTGATCCGTTAGTTAAACTTGAAAGATATTTTTCAGAAGAAGCGGATTCTTCAAAATACATTATTCTTGTTGACGAAGCGCATAACCTAAATACAAGAACTCGTGATATGTATAGCGAATCCCTTTCGCTCGAAGAATTTAAAAAAGCGCGAAAAGAATTAATTGGCTCGCCTTTCAAAAAACTTAAAAACTCCTTGTCGAAAATCATTAAAACTTTAACTTTGCTAGATAATGACAAAGATTTCGAAGTTTTAGAAAAAATCGATGATGCCCTTTATAAGGCCCTTAAAAGGTTTGATGAAGCAAATAAGGACAAGGAAAAAGAAAATAACGACCATCTCCCTTTCCCAAAAAACCTTAGCGATCTTTCAAGAAAAGTCTTCCGTTTTTTAAAACTCATCGATGATTACGCGAGAAATTCCGCCCTTTATTTGTATAAAACGGAAGATGATTTAATGCTTCGCCTACAATGCCTTGATCCATCCTCTTACATACAAGAGGATTTTGCTAAAGTAAAGGGGATGGTCCTATTTTCCGCGACATTATCGCCAATCGATTATTACATGGAATCCCTTTTGAATGGTGATAATTACCCGTTTTTATCTCTTC
>CAVKAU010000101.1:0-9150 GCA_963654035.1 bacterium
AATTAAAGCGACCCTTTGTTTCTCGCCGCCAGAAAGAAGGCCGACCTTTTTGTCTTTATGCTTTTCTAGATTGAATTTAGCGAATAGATCATCGATACATTTCTCTTTGCTTCCTTTTTTCTCCCCTCTAATTTCTAAAGGCAAAGAAACATTCTCTTTGGCGCTAAGATCATCTAAAAGGTTGAAATGCTGATAAACGAAAGAACACCAATTATTACGAAAATCCATCAATTCAGAATCTTTTGCCTTTGCTAAATTTTTATTTTGAAAATAAATCTCTCCCTCTGTCGGCTTTTCTGCACCAGAAAGAAGATTTAAGATAGTTGATTTTCCCGATCCTGATTTACCAGCGATGCAAAAAAGGCCTTTAGATGGCAAAGAAAAAGAGATATTTTTCAAGGCAAAGCAAACGTTATCACCCTTGCCATATTTTTTTGTTACATCCTTAATTTTGAACATTTCTTCCCTCACTTATATAAAGACGTGAGAAAAGAAAAAATGCCAAATTATTTTTTCTCTGGCATTTGTCCAATAACTTTTTTCAATGAATGATTGAACTTATCGCGATCAATCATGATGATGTTTCCGCATCCAAGGCACTTTATTTTAATATCTGCTCCAAGTCTAACGATTTGAAAACGTTTAGAATGTGCACTGCATGGATGAGGCTTCTTCATTTCAACCTCATCGAAAAGGTTATATTCGGTGATTACCATGGTTCTTTCTCCATTTTAACGGCCGCTGGTTCCTTAGGAAGTCCAGGCATTGTCATGATCGATCCAGTAAGAGGAATTACGAAATTCGCTCCACTAGAAAGACTTACTTCACGAATATGAATCGTATGCCCTTTTGGAGCATTTAGTAGCTTTGGATCATCACTAAGCGAATTTGGCGTTTTGGCCATGCAAATATAAGCATTGCCATAGCCCATTTCTTCATATTTCTTTAATTGCTCAATTGCTTTAGGAGAATATTCAACGTTCTTTGCGCGATAGATTTCTTGGCAAATGGTTTCAATTTTCTCTTTCAAAGACGTTTCTTTCTTATAGATAGGATGATAATTTGAAGGAGTGTTATCAAGAAGCGTTTTTACCTTTCTTGCTAAATCGATTGCTCCTTCTCCACCTTTTGAATAGGCGTCTACGAAAGAATATAAGTAACCGTTTTCTTGGCAATATTCCTCTAAGGCTTTTGTTTCGTTAGGTGAATCCGATTCAAAATGGTTTATGGCAATTATTATAGGCAGGCCGAATTTTTTAAGATTATCGGCATGAATTCCTAAGTTGTCAAAACCTCTCTTTAATGCTTCAACGTTTTCTTTTTCTAAGTCAGCAAAAGCCACTCCACCATGCATCTTTAAGGCCCTTATCGTGGCGACTAAAACCGCTGCATCGCAATGCAATTCGCCTTCTTGACAGGCAATATCAAGAAATTTCTCTGCACCTAAATCTGCGGCAAAGCCAGCTTCAGTTATAACGATTGGAGCCATTTTTAGGGCTAAACGCGTTGCAATAAGCGAATTACAGCCATGAGCGATATTGGCGAAAGGCCCACCATGGACGAAACAAGGCTCATTTTCTATTGTTTGAACGAGATTGGGCTTTAGTGCTTCTTTCATCAAGCGCATTACGGCATGAGAGCAATTTAAATCTTTCACCATAATTGGCTTATCATTCATATCGTAAGCAACAATGATTTTTAATAATCTTTGGCGAAAGTCAAATTCGTCTTTAGCTAAGCACATTATGGCCATTAGTTCTGAAGCCACAGTGATTAAGAAAGAATCGTTTCTTCTTACTCCGTCTTTTTCCCCATTAGCGACGACGACGTTTCTTAAAGCCCGATCGTTCATATCTAAGGCTCTTTTCCAAACAATTTTATCTGGATTGATATTTAATGGGTTTCCTTGAAAGATAGAATTGTCAATTATTGCCGAGATGAGGTTTATCGATGAGGTCAAAGCGTGCATATCACCAGTAAAATGGAGATTTATGTCCTCTGATGGACCAATAGATGCCTTTCCTCCGCCAGTTGCTCCGCCCTTGATTCCAAAAACTGGGCCTAAAGCTGGTTCTCTTAAACAAAGCATGGAGGGCTCGTTTATTTTGCCAAAGCCTTCTTGAAGAGCAACTGACATCGTAGTTTTTCCTTCACCGGCTTTTGTTGGGGTAATGGCTGTGACTAATACTAGTTTTCCATTTTGTTTGTTTTCGAGGTCTTTATAAAGGGTGTTATCAATCTTTGCTTTATAAAAACCGTATGGCTCAACATATTTTTCAGGGATAGACGCTTTTTTTGCAATCTCGTTTATTTTTAAAAGTGCCATAAATGTTAGCCTCCTATTTCTCTTCTCTACTAAAAGATAGAGCTTATTGTTATTATTTTAAAGGAATTTTAGATAAGTAAGAAAGAATTTCCCTTTCATTATTTACAATGGTTGTCGGAAATTGATGGCGGAAAAAAGTCTCTTGTCTTTTTATATAATGCCTGGTGTCAGTTTTGATTTCGGAAATTGTTTCTTCTAAGGTTTTTTCTTTATGAATATACGGAATCAATTCTTTAACGCCAATAGCTTGAAAGGCAGGCTTATCTTCGCCATATTTCTTGATTAATGGCAAGGTTTCCTCGAGCAAGCCTTTTTCAAACATCACATCAACTCTTTTTTCAATCAATTCATAGAGAATTTCTCTTTCTTTTGTTAAAGCAAAAAACATCGTTTCATAAATTGGCTTATGGCTTTGCTTTTCTAAAAGAGAAGTCTTGCTTTCATTTGAAGCTAAACAAATAGCAATGTCTCTAAGGACCCTTCTTCTATTTTGGAAGGGGATTTTTATTGCTTCAGTAGGATCTAATTTTTCTAAAATCGCATGTAAATCCTCATTGCTTTTTGTTTCGAACTCGCTCATATCAACCTTTGAGGTATCAACCGATAGATCATAATCATATAAAGCCGAACGGATATAAAGACCACTTCCACCGACCATAATTGGAATTTTCTTTCTAGAAAGGATCTCCTTGATGCATTTTCTCGCATCGAGTTGATAACGAGAAATATCATATCCCTCATCTAAAGGAACGAAATCGTAAAGATGGTGTGGAACTTCGCTTTTTTCTTCATTTGTCGGAGCGGCGGTTGCAATCTTTAATTCTTTATAGACTTGGAAGGCATCCGCATTAACAATTTCCCCATCGATTTTTTTCGCTAAGGAAATAGCTAAGGAAGATTTGCCAACCCCCGTTGGACCAGTCAAAACAATGATCATTTAAGTGCTTCCCTGACAATTAATAGCTCGCCTTCGACAAGTTCTTTCAAATTGTCGTGATTGTTAAGCAAAGGATGGGATTTTATCTTTAGCAACACATCCTTGTATTCTTCTTTGCATTGATCGTATTTCTCTTTATCAGAAAGAGAAACGGCCATACCTTTCTTTGCTTCAACGAGTTTTTCTCCTAATTCTTTTATTTCGGGATCGTTTTTGATTTTATCATCCAAGGAAAGATATTCTTTCATCAATGGTGAGCAAGAAAGAAGAAAAGAAACGTCTTTTGCCTTAGCAATAAGCGGATCTTCAGCCATTTCTCCGGTAAGAGAGTAAACATGAGATTCTTTGACTTTTACATCAACGAAACAACCGCTTAAATATTTCGGGCCTGGGAAATTGATTAATTTGCCATTTGCGGCATAGCCAGAAAGAACGTTCTCGTTTTTCTTTGAAGGACCATCAACTAAAACGGTGTATGTCTTTCCGATGCATTCATTTGATGATTTTTCCGTTAATTCATCGATAAGTTGTTTCAAACGGTTGAATCTTTCGTGAGAAACCTCCGGTGGAATCTGTTCCCATGAGGCGGCTGGGGTTCCAGGGCGTGGAGAATATATAAACGTGTAGGCACTAGAATATCCAACCTCTTTGCAAAGGCTAAGCGTCTCTTGGAAATCTTCTTCCGTTTCATAAGGGAAGCCAACGATTATGTCCGTTGTCAAAGACATGTCTGGGATTCTCTCTTTGATCTTTTTTGCGACCGTTAAATATTCTTCTCTTGTATACCTTCTTCCCATTTTGTTTAGAACGTGGGTAGAACCAGATTGGACGGGGAAATGTAGCCAATGGTCGATATTTGGATAGGTGGCCATGATCTCAATCATCTCATCGGTGAATTGCGATGGGTATGAAGTGAGGAACCTTAAGTGAGGGATTCCCGTCATTGCAACCGCTTTAAGAAGTTTTGCAAATGTTGTTCCGTCTTTGAAATCTAGACCATAAGAGTTGACATTTTGACCTAATAAGGTAATTTGCTTATAGCCTTTTTCAACTAAGTCCTTGCATTCCTTAACGATGTCTTCCATTTTTCTTGAGCGTTCTCTTCCTCTTGTATAAGGGACGATGCAATAGGTGCAGAATTTATCGCAACCATAGGAAATGTTAACGAATGCCTTAGCGGAATCTAAACGAAGGGAAGGCATATTTTCCACAACTTCAGAAGCGAAAGACCTAACCGATACAATTGAAGCTTTCTTCTCTAAAGATGAGGCTAAGAGAGAATTTAAATTTGAAATATCGTGGGTGCCAATTACTAAGGTGATCCATGGATATGTTTTCATGAGGTTTTGAGCAACGTCATTCTCGTCCATAACGCAACCGGCAAGCACTAGCATGAAATCCTTGTCATTGTCTTTGTTTTGTTTGAATGTGCCAATCTCGCCATAGACCTTATCTTCGGCATTTTCCCTAACGGCGCATGTATTAATTATTGCAATTGAGGCCTCTCTTGGATTGGTTGTTCTTTCAAATCCAGCATCGGAAAGATATCCAGCCATAATTTCTTCGTCGCGAATGTTTGCTTGACAACCATATGTTCGAATATAGAAAAGACGTCCCTTTGCAAAATTCTTTAAAATTTCAGGAACTTCATTTTTTGAAAGAGTGCGTTCCACTTCCGGACGCTTTGCGGCATCTTTTTGCGATGCAACGTTTTCATAAATTACTTTTTTCATATTTTCTCTATCTTTCTACAATCTGGTTAATCGGGAAAATCTTCGTGGCTAAGAAAGTTTCTTCATCTACTTCGATTATACAGCCATTTACCATCATTTTGGCATTATCGTCAATTTGAAAAATGCCGGTTTTTCCATAAATCATTTTGTTGATAACGGATTCTTTTTCAAAGCCGATCACCCCATCAGGATCGCCGCACATCCCAGCATCAGCCATAAATGCGGTCCCAGCATCTAAGATTCGGCAATCATTTGTTTGAACGTGGGTATGGGTTCCAACAACAGCCGTCAAAAGGCCGTCGAAATTATAGGCGAATATTTGTTTTTCCGATGTTGATTCGCCATGGATGTCAACAAAATGAACGCAAGGTTCGGGATTATCTAAAAGAAGTTTATTCAATGCTTCGTAAGGATTAATAACTTCTTCTTGCATAAAGCTTTGGCAAAGAATGTTAGTAACGCGAACGGGCAAGCCATCTAAGTCAAATAGAATACTACCGAGTCCATGCTCATAGCCAATTAAGTTCAAAGGCCTAACAAGCGAATCAACTTCATCGATATATCCATCAATTTGTTTCTTTGAATGCCAATGATTTCCAAGCGTGATGCAATCGGCACCACAGGAAATCAATTCCTTATAGTGTTTTTCGATTAATCCTTTGCCATGAGTGGCATTTTCACCATTAACAATGACGAAATCGACATCATATTTATTGATTAGTCTAGGCAAAGAAAGATGGACCGCTTCACGGCCCACCTTGCCAACTACATCTCCCAAAAAGAGGATGCGCATTTTATTTTGCTGTCTCCACAGCTCTATATTCACGGATGATTGATACTTTGATTGTACCTGGATAAGTCATTGTGCTTTCGATCTTATCGCGCATTTGTTGTGCCATTTTAATGGCCTCAGCATCGCTTACCTTCTCAGGGATGACCATAACGCGGATTTCCCTACCGGCTTGAACGGCATAGGCTTGTTGAACTCCATCAAATTCCTTAGCAATATCTTCGAGTTGGGTGATACGCTTAGTATATGTTTCAAGAGTTTCTGAACGAGCGCCAGGTCTAGCGGCAGAAAGGGTGTCACCAGCAATTACTAAGTGAGCGATAACGCTCTTGCATGGGACGTCACCGTGATGGGCTTCGATAGAATTTACGACAACTTCGTTCTCACCAAATTTACGGGCTAAAGATGCGCCAAGTGAAGCATGCGTTCCTTCTTGTTCATAATCAAGAGCCTTACCAATGTCGTGTAATAAGCCAGCACGACGGGCGAGGTTTTGATCTAAGCCAAGTTCGGCGGCCATGATTCCGCAAAGATAGCCAACTTCAACTGAGTGATCAAGAACGTTTTGGCCATAGGATGTGCGGTATTTGAGTTTTCCAAGAATGGCAATCATCTCACGGTTGACTTTAACAAGGCCTAAACGATTAACGGCATCTTGCCCTGCTTTAAAGCAATCGTTTTCAACCTCGCTTTTACATTTAGCGGCGACTTCTTCGATTCTTCCTGGTTGAATACGTCCATCTTTAACAAGAATTTCAAGAGTGCGCTTAGCAATCTCACGGCGAATAGGGTTGAAGCAAGAAACCGTGATGACTTCAGGCGTGTCGTCGACAACTAAGTCAACACCTAAAGTTTGTTCAAGAACACGGATATTTCTTCCTTCGCGGCCAATGATTCTTCCTTTTAATTCGTCTGTAGGAAGGGAGATAACGGCAACAGAGCGTTCTGTAACAACATCTTGGGCATATTTATCGCAAGCTAAAGAGAGAAGATCTCTTGCTTTAGCCTCAGCCGTATCATGCGCTTCATCTTCAGCATTTTTGATATATTGAGCAATCTCTACTTGCATCTTGCTCTCGACTCTGTTCATGATTTCGTCATGCGCTTCTTTTACCGACATTCCGGATACTTTTTCAAGTTCGGCAAGAATTCCGTCGATTTTTGCATCGAGGTCTTTGCTCTTTTTATCGTTTTCAGCAATTTTCTTGTTAAGAACGTCATTTTTTTGTTCAAGAGCATCTTCTTTCGCTAATAAAGCGTTATCTCTTGCATCAATAGCATCTTCTCTAGCATCAAGTTTGGATTGTTGAAGCTGAGCTTCTTGTTTCATTTGGCGAATTTCGTTTTGCGCCTGTTGTTTCATTTCGTTTGTCGCTTGTTTAGCATCGATTTTGGCATTTTTCGTAATCATTTCTGCCTTAACTTCTGCATCGCGAATGATTTGTTTGGACTCTTTTGTGGCTGATGAAACCTTTCCTTTTCCAGATAAATGTAAGAATAAGAAAAGCAAAGCTGCACCAATAATCAAAGCTAAAATGCCGACTATTAATAACCACCACCAAGGAAGAAGTCCTCCTTCTAAAAATTTCATAGTATACTCCTTAAAATATGACCAAAACTAAACCTAGCCCATAAGAAATAGGTTGAAATTCAATTTTTAGAATAATTTATTTGACGGGAAATCCCGATAATAAAGCTCCCAAAATCTATGGGCAGTACATTTCAGTACATTGATATTATAAGTTTAATTAGGAAATAAAGAAGAAAAATGTATTAAAAAATCTTATTTCTGTTAAAAAGACTAGAAATAAGATTTATAAATGGGATTATTCTTCTTCAGATTCAGATTCAATATTTCCGCCAGCCTTAAAGACTTCGCGGATTTTTGCATTGATTTCTTCGGCTTTTTCTGGGTTGTCGCGGAAATAGGCTTTAGCAGCTTCGCGGCCATTGCCAATCTTTTCTCCATCGATATCGTACCAGTTGCCAGTTTTTTGAATGAAGCCAAATTGGACGCCAAGGTCAACCGTTTCGCCATCTTTAGAAATGCCTTGTCCATAAATGATATCGATTGAGCACGATTTAAATGGCGGAGCGACTTTGTTCTTTACGACTTTAACGCGAACGCTATTGCCGATGATGTTTGTGCCAAGCTTAATCGCATCTTGTCTTCTGATATCAAGTCTTATTGTTGAATAGAATTTTAAGGCTCTTCCACCGGTTGTCGTCTCTGGGTTTCCGTACATGACGCCAACTTTTTCACGAAGTTGGTTAATGAAAATAACCAAACAGCTAGATTTGCTCAATATGCCAGCGAGTTTTCTCATAGCCTTAGACATAAGGCGAGCTTGAAGGCCAACTTGATTGTCGGACATTACGCCATCGAGTTCTTGTTGAGGAACCAAAGCGGCGACGGAATCAACGACGATTACGTCAATGGCATTTGATTCGGCAAGCATTTCAACGATTTCAAGCGCTTGCTCGCCTGAGTCTGGTTGCGAAAGAATTAATTCGTTGATATTAACGCCAAGTTTTGCTGCATATTCTGGGTCTATGGCGTGTTCCGCATCAATATATGCGGCTCTTCCACCTTTCTTTTGAGCTTCAGCAACAGCGTGCAAAGCAAGTGTTGTCTTACCCGATGATTCAGGACCAAAAATTTCAACAATTCTTCCTTTTGGGTATCCACCAATGCCAATTGCTTGATCCAAAAGCAAGGAGCCAGATGGAATAACATCAAGATCAACGTGTGGTTTTTCTCCCATCCTCATGACCGATCCCTTTCCATAGGCTTTTTCTATTGAGCGCAAGGCCGCTTCAAGAGCAGCGTCTTTATCTTTTTCATTTATGAGTTGTTCAGTTTCTTTTTTTGCCATAAATACTCTCCTCACTTATTAATAGACGTCATTCTTTAAAAAATGCCATTTTAATCTTCAAAAATCGCAATTAAGCGATCTAACATCAAATCAACGGATGCTTCTCTAATCTCATTTCTGGACGTATGGAAGTCTTGTTGCATTTCGATGATGCCATATTTCGTGGCAATGCACATATGAACCCTTCCAACAGGAGCAGCTCCTTCTTCTTTAGATGGCCCCGCATTTCCGGTGAAGGAAACACAAACATCAACATTAAGTGTTTTTCTTCCATTAATAGCCATTGAATCAGCTACTTCTTTAGAAACAACGCCATATTTCTTTATAAGAGGCGATGGAACATTGTCTAATTTCGTTTTTAAATCGGTAGCATATGTAACAAGACCACCGCGAAACACTTTGCTAGCGCCAGGAACCGAGCATAAAGTCGCGGAAAACAAGCCGCCAGTAAGTGACTCAACCGCGCCTAAAGTAAGTCCTTCTTTAGC
>CAVKAU010000102.1:0-2552 GCA_963654035.1 bacterium
GTTTTGCGTCGCCGAATTGCTCCGGGTTTGCTCTTTTCGCTAAGTATTTTACTAATCTTGCGGGTCTTTATCAATTATTTATTGATAAGCTAAAAAGAGTTTGAAAGTCATTATCACTCAATAAAAAGTCAATTCGGAGAGTTAATTTTCGTTTCTAATATGATTGAGAATGAACAGTTTTTAATTGAATTCAAATACACGCATGGCTTATTTTCATACTTTAGCATATATATCGTCATTGATTTGCAATGAGTATTTTGTATTTCTATTGTTAAGCACATAATCACTTGATGAAATAGTGTCACTTTCGTTAATTAATGTGAATAGATATCCATCGATTGTTGTTTTATGAGTGTCAGCAGCAAAATCTACTGAAGAAAGATATGTATTTGAGAAATCATCTTTCTTGCTTGGCTTCAGTGTTAAGTTAAAAACATTTGTATTCGTAGAGAAATCATCAGGAATGGCGATTCCATCAATAGCAATAGGCAAAGGAATGCCATTAGTTTCTGAAGTTGATGTGCCATCATCGTTATAAACGGTTTGACCACTAGTTTCAGTCCACGAAGAAAGAGTTGAATCAGAATATGTTGCAAGATATTGTGTTTCAGCGGTTATGGAAGAATATTCTCCATCTCCTTCTTTTGTTTGTGAGAATCTAAACATCCTTAGTGTTGAATCATCCGTATCATAATCGTAATAAGTCATTCTCTTTGTTTGAGTTACTGTCCTTTCTGCACTTAATACATCTGAATCACTTATCATTGATCCATTATTGGTAACAATGAAATCAAGGTCATAATAAGAGATCCCTGTATCAGTATTTGCATCTGAAGTAACCATCACGTCCGCGTTATTGTTGGTTCTTGTTATCTTTGCTTCACCGGAATATTTAGAGCCTAAAGTAATAGCTAACGTTTTCGTATCCAAAACAGCATTATCGAAATCAGCGATATATACGCCTGTTGGATACGTAAAAGCTTGAGTTATTTGTTCAAGGAGTTCAAAGACTTTGGTACGTGTGACGGTTTCTCCTGATGAACCATCGTCGCCGGCGTTAGCACCAATATCGAGATATAGAAGATAAGGATATGAACTTGCCGAATATGTGCTTCCGTAAGTTGAAAGAAAATATGCTCCCTTTTTTATAGGAACCTCAAAATAAAATAATTGGTAAGCGTACATTCCGGTATCAGTGGTGAGCAAAGGAGAAAAGTCAAAAATCTTAGTAGAACTGCCTGAATCGTTATATGAAATTGTTCCATTAGAATTTTTATGAATCGTATTGATTTTTGTCAAAGCAGATTCATTGTCTAAATCTACAGAATATAAATTATAAAAGATGAAATTTCCAGTACTATCGTATTTTGAAACGATTGCCGTTATGTAACCATCTTGTGTCAATTCAAATTGAACTCCATTGTTGTGAAATGTGATAGTTTTATTCTCGCCAAGCCACTCTACATTTTTTGTGAACGTCGTGTCTGTGTTCCAATTTTGAAATCTGAACGCAGGAAGATATATAGCATGTGTTGTTGTGCCGTTATTGTTATAGTACGCATTGGTAGAATCATAAAACATTTGAAGAATGTTATTTTTTACAGAGGCATATTTTGAAAAAGACGATGCATTTACATACTTTTTATCTGTTACATCTTTCCCACTTGTTTTATAAGCGAAACTACTAGATTGGACAAAATCTTTATCGTCATCGTCGCAAATAGCGGCTATAGAACTTTCAGAAAATGAATAAGTTAAAAATCCAATGTTAGATTTTAACTTATCTAAGTTAATAACTTTTCCATTTTCGTCGGAAAATAAATCAAATTTGCCACCATTGCTATCCGTTGTTTTACCGCTTACCCTTTTAACTGCATATTTAATTCCTTGATTATCTTTGTTACTGGCTTGGGCGCGAACACGTGCATTTCCCCCAGTTATATAACCAGAGTTTGTTTCTAATATCGGCTCACTGGAATGGCTTGAGTAATATGAATTAGAAGTATCATTCGCCCCAGATACATCATTTAACATTGTGCTTTCTAAATCAATGTTAATTGGAAGATAAGAGCCCGATGATAAATCTATGTACGTAGAACTACTTAGCCAATTGTACTTTGAGCTAGACGTTCCAAAAGTGACGTTATAAGATGATGACTTGCCAGAACTATTAATATATGAAACTCTTCTATTTAAGGTAAGCATATCTATGCTTCCACCAAACCCTTGGTCTTGCCCCTGTCCGCCCTTCTTATATGTATCTTTTGACGTACTTGCAACATAAGTCGGTTCATACAACGTTGTCTCGTAACGAGTGTACTTAGTTCTATAGTTTTCCGTGCAATAACCGACAGACGTATACTCGGAAACGTTGGAAATCGTCTCATCGTTTAGCGTGCCTAATGAAGACGTTCCATCCGCTAGGTCGACAGAGGAATTGTCGATGTAAATCTTTTCTAATGCCCCATCCACGTATCCTGCCGCAATTCCGGCCAACGCAGATGACGTAACGGAATTAACGGTTTCGCTGTCGATCAAGACATTTGATACGC
>CAVKAU010000103.1:0-3044 GCA_963654035.1 bacterium
ATCCGATGCGACGTCATTGAAGTTATCGATGATAATAACGCCTAAGGCAATGGCTTGTTGTTTTGAATAATGAGTAAGGGAATCGAAATCTGTAACATCTTTGAAAACAAACATGCGTGGTTCGCTTAAATAACGAACTTCATATGATTTTCCTTTGGTTTCAAGGTGGATGGCTTTATCGGATTTGTTCTTTTCCAACTCTTGCAAAGATGGATAGCTTTCAAAAAGTTTAGTATCTACTAAATCAATGCCTCTTTCATGAAATAAAGAATTAGTCCATATGACAACGTTATCGGTATCAATGATGATTAATCCGATTTCGTTTAAGTTATAGGCTGATTGGATGTCGTTTCCTAAAAGAGTTGACGCCTCAATATCGTTAAGCTGTCTTTTCTTTCCTAAGCTTGCTAAGGCAAACCAGGCAAATAAAATGTCGAAAACCAAAATAACGATGAAGCCAACGAATAAATATTCTTCAATATGGGCGACATCTTTTATGTCAAACGTATCATAGAACCAGAAAAAGGTGAATAATCCGAAGAGGATTAGTTCCACTAAGGCTATGATAACAGTTATGGTTCTAAACTTTTTAATTAATTTATTCATACGATTATTATAATTTAACCCCTTATGGGTTAAAAGACTAAAAAGTAAGAAAATAAAAACCCCACATAGTGGGGCTTTCCTTTGACGTTAATTAAGCTTAGTTTGCGCCAACTTCTGGGAGTAAACCCATGAAACGGGCGTTTTTGATTGCTTTTGCTAATTGACGTTGATATTTAGCGCTTGTACCAGTGCTGCTTCTTGGCATGATTTTTCCATCAGGTGTGATGAATCTTTGAAGAAGTTCAACGTTTTTATAATCAATATGAGTGATATGATTCTTTGTGAAATAGCAAACTTTACGTCTGGATCTAATTTTCTTAAAAGCCATAAAATTTCCTTTCTATTAGAATGGTAGATCGTCTTCTACGATATCAATGGCATCTAAATTTCCGCTATCAGATGCTGGTGTTGTTTGATTGAATTCGGCTGGCTGAGAATTATTTTCTGTAGCCGTAGCGGAATTCTTGCTCTCTAAGAAATCGAACCCATCAACAAGCGTTTCAATTGTTGTAACTTGAACACCAACTTTATTGGTGTACTTTCTTTGTTGAAGTCTTCCTTCAATTGAGACCAATGAACCTTTATGGGTATATTTCACAAAGGTATCTGCAGCATCACGGAACAAAGTGCAATTCATGAATAACGTATTGCTTGTTCCATCTGGATTTTTGCGTTTGTCGTCTACTGCTACTGTGAAGGAAGCAACAGAGAGACCTGAAGCAGTCTTACGTAATTCTGCATCACGGGTAAGACGGCCAATTAAAATGACACGATTTAACATAATTTTACGATCCTCCAATGTTTTTTCGTTTTAACGATTAGTCTTGGTCAACAGTAATCAAGAAACGGAGAACGTTTTGATCAAGTTTCGCTTGGCGTGAGAACTCATTGAGGCCTTCGATCTCGCCGTTAACTTTGAGAACGACATAGAAGCCTTTGAGTTGCTTTTTGATTGGCGTAGCGAAATCTTTCATGCCTAATTCTTGAGTTGCAGTGACTTTGCAGCCATTTGCTTCGAGAACTCCTTGAATTTTGGCGATTTCATCTTTTCTAGCTTGTTCTTCGAGAACGCTATTTAAGATGTACATGATCTCGTATTTTTTCATGATAGCACCTCCTAATTTGGTCTAATGGATCGTATCGAGTACGACCATAAGAGAATGTTTCCTTCCTTCATAAGGAAAGCCTAAGAATTATACACGCAAAATTGGGAGTTATCAAACAAGATTACAATGACTTTTATTTTGCTTTGTTTTCATAAATGATTTTCACATCACTTTGATTAAGAAAATCAATACACGTATGCCTTATTTTGGCATATCACTCAATTTTTAGTTGCCTACATTTTTATTTTTCCACCTTTCACCTATATAAAGACGGCTTTTTGGTTAAAAAGACAAAAAAAGCGTTATTTTTTCATAACGCTCTAAAATTATTTGTTTTTATTTTTCATCCTTCATTGTTGGGAAGAGGAGGACTTCACGAATTGTTGGCTGCTCAGTAAGTAACATGCAAAGACGGTCGATTCCAACTCCGATGCCACCAGCTGGTTGCATGCCATATTCCATGGCTTCAAGGAATGAATAGTCGATGAGATTGGCTTCATCGTCTCCTCTATCTCTAGCTGCCATTTGAGCTTGGAAACGTTCCATTTGATCAAATGGGTTATTCAATTCGGAATAAGCATTGCCGAATTCAAATCCGCCAATGAAGAGTTCAAAACGATCAACAAATCTTGGGTCGGAAGTTTTCTTCGTTAATGGTGAAACTTCGATTGGATAGGTGGTGATGAAGGTTGGTTGAATTAAAGTTGGTTCAACGAATTCATCAAAGAAGGCTTGCATGATATAGCCTGTGCTATTCCAGGATTGCTCAAGCGGAACTTTATGTTCTTTAGCAAGGGCGATTGCTTTTTCGAAAGGGATATCTTCGGTAAAGTCAACGCCAGTTTTTTCTTTGATTGCCTCAGCCATGGTGATGACCTTGAAAGGATTTGCAAGATTGATAACATTGCCATTCCAGTTGAATTCTTCTTTGCCAACAACTTTATCTGCAACGTAATGCATCATTCCTTCAACCCAGCTCATCATATCTCTAAGATCGCCATAAGCTTGGTAAAGTTCGATTGTCGTAAATTCAGGATTGTGACGGTTGTCCATTCCTTCGTTACGGAAAATGCGTCCGATTTCATATACGCGATCGATACCGCCAATCATGCATTTCTTAAGATTTAATTCCGTAGCGATGCGAAGATAGAAATCTTTATCTAATGCATTATGATGGGTAACGAATGGTCTAGCGCTTGCTCCGCCGGCAATCGGTGAGAGAACTGGTGTTTCAACTTCGGTAAAACCGAGTTGATCGCAATAGTCACGAATGCCTTTAACGATTGCTGGGCGTAAAATGGCAGTTCTTCTGCTTGTATCGTTCATGATTAA
>CAVKAU010000104.1:0-3290 GCA_963654035.1 bacterium
ATTCTCAAGGAGAAAGAGACCAATTTAGAGACCCATTTATTTGGTATGACGATGGATATTATTATTTGCTGGTTTCCACCTCAATCCCAGGAAAGGGAGGATCAGCTAACGTTTATAAATCAACTGACATGAGAAATTGGGACTATAAAGGCTATCTTTACGAATGCCCATTTGATAAATATCCTGAGCAAGGATCACATTGGGAATGTGTTGTAATGCTACCTATTTCAAACAAAGACAAAACAAAAACTAAATACGTTTTATTTGATTGTCCTCAATATACCGTTGATGGCTATACGGTTGATTGCTATTACTGGATTGGCTCTTTTGATAAAGAAAATTGCCGATTTATTGCCGACGATGACAAACCGCAACTTTTTGACTATGGAAAAGGCATTTTTACCGGGCAAAATGGTTTTTGCTATCTTAATGAAGAACAAGAAGCAAATGGTGCCTCATATGAAGAAGGAAGAACGATTCTTTTTGCTATCGCCCAAGGAAAAAGTGCAGGAACTGAGCAAAATAAGATTTCTGGATGGGCCCATAACTTTGCTATGCCTCTCGAACTTTCTTTAAGCGATGATGGGAAAAAGATAATTCGCAAGCCAGTTGAAGAGATTTCTTCTATCTATGATACGACTCTTTTCGAAAGTGAAGAAAACCTTAATGCTGAAGAATTGAATTCCAAGATTGAAAATGTCAGAGGAGACACTGTTAAGATTGATGCAACATTCAAACTCAACATGAGCGATTCTTCAGAAGTGGCTTTTTCTATTCGATATAATCCAACAACCAATGATTTAGGCACAGAAAGAACTAATATTGTTTTCAATAAAGATGGGGTCCATGTTGATCGCTTGAATTCATCTTTATATGATTACGTTGATAAATCCAATTGTGAATCTGTCTCATTGGATTATTCAAATACGCATAAGATGAGCGTTCTCATGGATCGATCATTAATTGAAATTTACATTGATGATGTGATTTCTTTTACAACGAGAATTTATCCAAAATATAAAGATTCAGATTATTTCCATATCTTTGATGAAGGAGGGAATATTTCTTTTTCCTCGATAAAATTCACCTCAATGAAATCGATATACGAAGAAAATATGACCCCGCCATATTATGAAAACACGGGAAATCTAAAAGATGCGACAATCTAGGAGGGGAAAACGATGAAAAAACATTATTATTTAGGAACTTTATTTGTTTCTCTCTTACTTCTTGGATGCAATAAAAACCCTTCTTCTAGTGATTTTTCTTCAACAGAAAGCAATGAAGAAACGGAAGAACCAGCACAAATGACAAATGGGGGATTCGAAACGTCTGATTTAAGTGGATGGAAGGTTTTATACGGAAATAGTTATGATGACGATTCAGTTTCATCTGTTTCCACTTTCTCTTTCAAGGATGACGAGCGTCATCAAGAAATACCGGTGAATCAAACGGGCAATTGGTATCTTTCAGGAAAAGGATTTGATGGAAAACGCTCTTTTTCAAGAACCGGAGCCATCCAATCTTCCAATTTTATTTTAGCGAATGATGGCGTTTTAAGCATGAAACTTGCCGGTGGGGCGACAAGTAAAGGAAAAGGCGCAAACGCTGAAATGAAAGATGAAGAAAAGGTTTGCTATGTCGGTGTGTATTTAGCTGAAAATGATCAAATGATCGCACGGCAGACAAATGAATACTTTTTAGAACATACGGAATCTTATGTCAACGTCAATCAATATAAAAACGGCGTTTATAACACGGATAATTTCGTTGAATACACGCTCGATTTATCCGAATATGCAAATAGATTGATTTATATAAGAATCGTTGATAATGATACAGATAGTTATTATGGTTATTTAAGCGTTGATGATATCAGAAATGGCTCCTCCTCTCTAAGCCAAGACGAAGGCGAATATTATGTTAAAAGCCACGATTATAAAGAGACGCCTAGCGAGCATAGCGAATATCAAATAGCCAATGGTGGGTTTGAAGACGGATCGTTAGCTGGATGGGAAATCGTTTCGGGAAATGCTTTTTCGAACGAAGGCGTTAACGCCGAAGAAACGTGGTGGAACGAAGCAATTTCTTATAATCGCGATGGAAATTATCATTATGGATTGTATGAGCCAACCTTTACTGGAGTTATGAGATCTTCAGTTTTTACTATTGGTGGAAGTGGCTATATCACTTACAAACTTGGCGGATGCATGGATCAAAACTTAACTTATATTCGCTTTATACTTCTAGAAGATGATAAGGAAATTGAAGTTGGAAGAACATCTAATTTCAAATATAACAACGATCAATTTCCGTATATTGCTAACGGGATGAGATTATTGAATCTTAACCAATATTATGTGAATTTCTCACGTTATATCGGCGAAAAAATGTTAATTGAAGTCGTTGATGAAAACTCATCAAGTGATGAGCTTGGCTGCATTACCCTCGATTCGATTGAAACATATAACGAAAATAAACCAACATTTTATAATGAGACTGCCTACGAATATGTTCCGGAAGATAAATACGATATTGAGCTTTCAAATGAATTCCAGGTGAAGAATGGCACATTCGAAGAAGGAAACTTCGATGGATGGCGTTTTGAAGGTGAGGAATTTGTTGAATTAATGAGCAAAGACGGCTGGTGGAATGAAAATTTTGCTTACAACAAAAAAGGACAATATTTCCTTTCGGGAGAGAATCTTGAAGGAAGAAAGGGAAAATTAATTTCTTCTCCCTTTACCATCGGAGGAAGCGGAATGATTTCTTTCCTTCTTGGCGGAGGAAGGGATCCACTTAGCTGTTATTTATCGTTCGTTGATGATGAAACTGGTGAAGAAATCGCAAGATTTGCCAATACATCTTTCAACGATTTAGGCACATCATTGCTTAATAAGGGATCTAATCTCCTGAATATGATTTCCTATAATGCCGATCTATCATCGTATTTGGGAAAGAAGGTTCATGCTGAATTGGTTGACAATGCATCTTCTGATTGGGGACTAGTTTCTTTTGATAGCCTCATTACTTATTACCCTAGCAAAGATTCCGTTCCTTCCAATTCGATAAAGGCCGTTAATCAATTATCTTTCAAGGAAGAAGAAAACGAATTTCAGGTAAAAAATGGTACGTTTGAAAAAGGAAACTTAGATGGTTGGACTCTTTCGGGGGATATCGGCAATATCTCTTCTTTAAACACATGGTGGAATGAATGTTTCAGCTATGAGAAACAAGGCGCATATTTCTTTAATGGCTGGAACGGGAATGAGGGTGAGACCGGATACCTA
>CAVKAU010000105.1:0-853 GCA_963654035.1 bacterium
GGTATATCGTATGATAGCAAAACCCTAAAGCACGATTCAAAAATAGAATACATCGAATTGTAGAAGAGACGTCAATTTCGATTGATGCCTCTTTTTCTTTTTTGGCCAAGGCTGTTTGTATAAAAGAGATTTACTCATAACCGGTTAAATATGATGAAAATTATTTATATCTTGTTATAATAATCCTGCCATCGTGAGGAAGCCTCTATGAACCTGGTCAGGACCGGAAGGTAGCAGCCATAAGTAGAGATTCCTGTGCGGTGGTTTTTTCTTTTATAATATCTGTATGACTAATGAAGAATATATGTATGAAGCTTACTTAGAAGCGCTTAAAGCCCTTAATGAAGATGAAGTTCCAGTTGGCGCGATAATCGTGAAAGATGGGCAAATTATTGGAAAAGGGCATAACCATAGAGAAAGCAATAATGACATTTCCTCACACGCAGAAATTGAAGCAATTAAAGAAGCGGAGAAACATCTTAACAATTGGCGACTTGATGGGGCGGAACTATATGTTACCTTAGAACCTTGCCTTATGTGTGCTGGGGCGATTTTACAAGCAAGAATCGGAAAGGTATATTTCGCTTCAAAAGATAAAAAAGACGGGGCTATAGTATCGAATTATTATGTTTACGATCATCCATCAATACATGAAAGACCTTTGATTTATGGGGGAATTTTGGAAAATGAATGTGATTCTCTCTTAAAAAATTTCTTCAAAAATAAGAGATGATTATTTTCTTTTTTTTGATATCAGTCGATATTCTAACTTTCTTTGCTTGTTTTGGGTTCCAATCACTAAAACGTCTCGTTAAATTCCATGTTTTTAATACGCTTTTTTGCTGAACAATAC
>CAVKAU010000105.1:863-18165 GCA_963654035.1 bacterium
AGATGATAGAGTTAGAAAAAGGGTTATGATTAATTTAGTTCACATCAAAAAAGATTACTATGTTGATAAAAAGCCATTTTCAGCCTTAAAGGACATCAACGTATCGTTTGATGACATCGGTTTTATTTCTATATTAGGCCCAAGTGGATGTGGCAAAACGACAACCCTCAATATTATTGGTGGACTTGATCATTACACGAGTGGTGATTTGCTTGTTAATGGCAAATCAACAAAGGATTTCAAAGACAATGATTGGGACGCATACCGCAACGAGCAAGTCGGATTCGTCTTTCAAAACTATAACTTAATTACATCGCAAAACATTCTTTCTAACGTCGAGACCGCTTTGTTATTGAATGGCGTTTCGGCGAAAGAAAGAAAAGAAAGAGCCTTAAAAGCGTTAGAAGTTGTTGGCCTCAAGGGATCAGAGAAGAAAAGGCCTAATCAATTGTCTGGCGGTCAGATGCAGCGCGTTGCTATTGCAAGAGCCATCATCAATAACCCAAAAATCATTTTAGCCGATGAACCAACTGGAGCGCTTGATTCAAACACTTCCGTGCAAATCATGGAAATCCTTAAGGAAATGAGTAAAACATGTCTCGTCATCATGGTCACCCACAATTCTGAGCTGGCTCACAGATATTCTGATCGAATCATTGAAATGAAAGATGGTGAGATTGTTAAAGACAGCGCCCCTCTTCCTGTTAATGAAATCAAAAACGCTCCTTCCTTAGAAAGAAAGAAGACATCTATGAGCTTATGGACAACGATTAAAAGCTCGGTAAAGAACATTTCCACGAAAAAAGCAAGAACGGCCATGACCTCGATTGCTTCCTCGATTGGCATTATTGGCGTCGCTTTAGTTCTATCAATAACCAACGGCTTTAGCGAATACGTTAAAAACCTAGAAACCTCAGTCGCTTCTAGCATTCCAATCACCATCAGCAAGGTTTCGTATTCTTATTCATCAAATGATTTAAATGATGGCTATAGCGAATATCCAAGCGATGAAAAAATATACGTTTACGATACTTCATCAACAAAAAGCATTGCTCACACCAATTATTTTTCCGATGAATACATTCAAAAAGTATTAAATCCAATGGTTAAAGACGGCTTAGCCCAATCGGTCATCCTTAATCGTGATGGCTTGAATTTTAATATCATCAAACAAGTAACGGATCCTGATGGCAACGTCACGTATGTTCAAGTTGATCAAAGCAAGAGCGCTTCAGCAACTGGCTCAATCCTTGATACGGTTATTTCCGTCCCTACAACGATTTTTCATGAACTTTATGGCGAAGAAGATGATTTAAGCAGCATGTACGACACGATTTGTGGCCGTTTCCCTAAATCTAGTGATGAAATAGTTTTAATAACTGATCGTTATAACAGAGTTAAAAAGAACACATTAGTCAGTCTTGGCTTAATTGCATCGACCGATAAAACGACTTCAAGCATTTCCTTTAGCGATCTTCTTGGAACAACCTATAAAGCATATAAACCATCAAAATATTATCAAGCAACAGATGACGATGCGTTTAAACTCAATATGACGGCATATTCAAATATAAGGCCATCATATGATGTTTCCGCTGGCAAAATAACCTATTCCGGAACGCCATCTACTAAAACAATTCAACGTTACATTGAACCAAATTCCACGCAAAGCGGACTTGCAAATATTTATAACAACGATGCTAAGTATGAACCTAAAACTTTAAAAATAGTTGGAGTTCTAAGACCATCCGAAACTTCTTACATGAACCTTATGCCTGCGTCGATTGGCTATGTTCAATCTTTAAAAAATGAATATGTCGATGATGTGGAGAAAAATTGCACCGAAATGCAAAAAACGTCTAGTAACGCCTGGTATTTCACGTCTGTTAAAAATTCGAATGATGAAGACGGACTTGATAGATTATCGAATGCAATGACTTCTTTAGTGCAATCTTTGACTTCTGAATCCGATACCGTTAGCACGAGCGTTGCCTCTTCCGTTGCATCCGCTATTAATTACGAATATTTCTTCGCTAAGCAAAAGAATATCGATGAAGGAACGAGAGTTGTTCCTTATTATTCGGGATATTTCAACGGCGCTAGACGCATCGGGCAAGATTTTCGAGAGGATCTCGTCGGTAAATTCGTCGACACTCTTTATTCTTCAAGCGGTGATACAAGAACCAATCTCATCACGAAATTAATCACCAGATTAACGGAATCTTCTTTTTACGAATTAAATTACAAGAATCCGACATACGACTTATCTTCCGATGAGCTTAATTTAGATTTTAACATCCTTGATTTTGTCGCTTATTTCCAATCGTATTCGCTTATTTCCTCAATCATGATCTTTCCTTCGTCAATAACAAACAAAGATCTCATCAAAGCAAGAATGGATCAATGGAACAAAGATACATCATCAGATCAAAACGTCTATTACACGGATATCATGTCTTCATACACGTCAACGTTAGGAACGTTCATTTCGCTTATTTCCGTTGTTTTCATCATTTTTGCTTCAATATCTTTGATTGTCTCTTCAATAATGACGGCAAATATCACCTATGTTTCCGTAATTGAACGCACAAAAGAGATTGGAATCATTCGTGCATGTGGTGCTAGAAAAAGCGATGTTGGACATCTTTTTGAGACCGAATGCATTTTAATTGGTCTCGTCGCAGGCGTTCTTGGAATCTTAGTTACGTTACTTTTAAACATTCCTCTATCTCTCATAATCGATCACCTGTTCCCCGGGAATGGTTTAAAACACATTGCTTCTTTGAATCCGCTACATGCTTTCATATTAATAGTTTTATCGGTTGTCCTTTCTTTCGTTTCTGGCTTTGTCCCAGCAAGGCTTGGCGCTAAGAAAGACCCTGTCGTTGCTTTAAGGGGAGAATAATGAATTTACGTGAAGATCTTATTGAAAGAATAAAAAACGCCAATGTGATTGAGGTAGATCCACATATCGGTCTTAGCGAAGAACAAGTTGAGTTTCAAAGAAAAGAAGGCTTTTCTAACAAAACAAAGAAAAGTGTCACAAAAACATATTGGCAGATTATTTACGATAATGTGTTTACCTTTTTCAATATCGTTTATTTTGTGATTGTTATTCTGATGATTGCAGCCGGCATGGATTTTACGAACTACATGTTCCTTTTTCCTGTCATTTTTAACATATGCATCGGCTTATTTACAGACATTCACACGCGTCACCTTGTTTCAAGGCTGCGTTTGCTCACTGATCCTAAAGCAACCGTTATTCGTGAAGGAAAAGAAATGTCCATCCCCATTAATGAAGTGGTTCTAAACGATGTCATACTAGTTTCCGCTGGTGAGCAAATCTGCGCGGATTCTATCATTCTTGAGGGAATGATCGAAATGGATGAATCTCTCTTAACTGGCGAATCCATCAAAGTAAGAAAAAATCCTGGCGATAAGATTTTAAGTGCGACATATGTTAAATCAGGCAAGGCCTACGTTCGGGTAAGCTCGATTGGCGTTGCAAATTATTGTGAAAGCATTCAAGCAAGCGCAAAAGCTTTCAAACGTCCAAAAAGTGAACTTAAATCCTCTTGCTTGAAGATCTTTATTTCAACAGGCGTCGTATCGATGACTCTTGGAATCATTACGACAATTTCCTGGATTATTCGCTCCCTTGCAACAAACAATCTAAATTACGAATCGTTCAAACGCTTTATCCCATCTCTATCTGGATCGATGATTGCCATGATTCCGGCAGGATTATATTTGCTTGTATCTTTGGCTCTTGCTGTTTCCGTTGGAAGGCTAGCGCAAAAGAAAATGAACGTTCAAGAGCTTTATTGCGTAGAGATGCTTGCTAAGGTTGATACCATCTGTTTCGATAAGACGGGAACGATTACCGACGGTTCTCTATCTTTATACGCGACAGACGTGTATGGAGAATTCAAGAAAGAAGACTTAGAAATGGCTCTTCGCTCTATCATCAAGAAAAACGGTGATGCAAACCAAACAGCTAAATGTCTTCTTTCCTCATTCAAAGAGTCGAACAAAGAGCCAAAGAAGACTATTGCTTTTGATTCAGAGAAAAAATATGCCGTTGGATATTTCGATGATATGGGTTTATTTGTTTATGGTGCACCCGAGTTCATTCCTGGGGAAATAAGCGAAGAACAACACGAACGTTTAAAAGAACTCACAGAAAAAGGGTTTAGGGTCTTAGGCGTATTTCATTCAAGCAAAGGTCTAAATGGGGAATCTCTTCCTGATGATTTAAAGCTGGTTGCCATTATTTCCTTAAGCGACCACATAAAAGATGATGCAAAAGCAAATATCGAATGGTTTGTTGGGAATGGCGTTCAGGTAAAGGTTATTTCCGGAGATAACGCCGACACTGTTTCCTACATTGCAAAAGAAGCAGGGGTGCCTAATGCCGAAAAATGTATCTCAATGGAAAACGTAAAAGACGAAGACATACCAGCTATTGTTGAAGAATATGCCGTTTTTGGCCGTGTAAAGCCAGAACAAAAAGCCAATATTATTGCTGCCTTGCAAGAAAAAGGCCATAAGGTTGCGATGACGGGCGACGGAGTTAACGATATTCTTGCTCTTAAGAAGGCTGATTGCTCGATTGCCATGGGATCAGGTTCTTCAGCTGCTAGAAACGTTTCGCATATTGTTTCCGCTGATAACGATTTCTCCAAACTTCCTGATGTCGTTGCTGAAGGAAGACGTGCAATTAATAATTTACAAAGAAGCGCTTCGCTTTTCTTGGCTAAAACTATTTTTGCTGTCACACTTACCTTCTTTTTCTTCATTGTTGGTTCTTGCGGTGGGATTAATTACCCATTTACGACGAAAAATCTCTATATTTGGGAAATCGTAACAATCGGTGGAGGAGGATTCTTCCTTGCCTTGCAAAAAACAAACGATCGCATAAACGGTTCGTTTATGAGCAACGTTTTAAGAAGAGCCATTCCTGGTGGATTTGTGCAAGTTGTGGCAGTCATTATTTTCTATTCCATTCATTTAGCCAATCCAGAATTCATCAACGAGGATCAAGCTTTATTGATGTCGGTTATCACATTCAGCATTCTTTCTTATTGCGTTTTAGGAAAGGTGTCATGGAAATTTGATAAATATCGTGGTGGTATTTTCGCTTTATTGCTTGCTAGTGGAGTAGGATTATTCACCCTTGATTATTTCTTTGGCGAGAAAATCTTCGATATATTCTTAAAAGGCAAGGTTAATGGAAATACGCCAAAAAGCATTTTTGGCCTAACCTATAATTGCCTTACCCCAACGCAAATATGGATTGTTGCTGGAGTCACTGCTCTTTTAATTGTTGTTTATTTCACTCTTAATTATATCGACAACCGTTATTTCATGAAGAAAAGGAGATCAGTATGAAAATTAATCCAGAAGTCGCTAAAGCGTTAAAAGAAGGCAAGGCCGTCGTAGCCTTAGAAAGCACCATCATTTCACATGGCATGCCTTATCCAAGAAATGTTAAGACAGCCTTGGATGTTGAAAAAGTAATTCGTGAAAATGGCGCTATCCCTGCCACAATGGGCATTATTGATGGTGAACCAATTGTCGGAATGAGCCCTGAGCAAATTGAAGAATTTGGCAAAAGAAAAGGAATAGCAAAAGTTTCCAAAAGAGATTTCCCAGTCGTTGTTGCTAATAAAGGCTGGGGAGCTACAACGGTAAGCGGAACAATCCTTATGGCTAAGGCTGCTGGCATTGAGGTTTTTGTTACTGGCGGAATTGGCGGAGTCCATCGTGGAGCAGAAAACACAATGGACGTGTCCCGTGATTTATATGAAATCGGTGAAAACCCAGTGACTGTTGTTTGCGCTGGTTGCAAAGCTATTCTCGATATCGATAAGACTTTAGAGGTTCTTGAAACTCAAGGCGTTACTGTCATGTCATACAAAGAAAAAGGCTTTGCTAATTTCTATTGCCGTAATTCCGGAAAGCCGGTTGATGTTGTTTTTAATTCTCCAGAAGAAGCGGCTAGAATCATTGCTGCAAAACGTGAACTTGGCTTAACTGGTGGGATGCTTATTGCAAATCCCGTTCCAGAAGAATACGCCTTATCTCACGAATATATAGATGGAATAATTGATGCAGCCATCAAAGAATGTGACGAAAAAGGCATTAAAGGAAAGGATATCACCCCATTCCTTTTAGCAAAGATTGCCGAGGTTACCGGTGGCAAAAGCCTTGATACAAATATTGCCTTAGTTTTAAACAATGCTAAACTTGGCGCTAAAATTGCCGTCGAATACGCTTCAATGAAAACGGGGTCTAAGCAATGACAACCGAGCAAAGATTTAAAGTAGCTCTAAGGGAAATGATGCAAACAACGCCACTTAGCGAAATTAACGTAACCACGCTATGTGACAAATTGCATCTACATAGACAAACATTCTATTATCATTTCCAGGACATCTACGACCTTTTAGCCTCGATATTCCTCAATGAAGATGTGCCTGGATTAATAAATTGCAACAATGTCAAAGAAATCCTTGAATGTTTGCTTGAATATTCAAAAAGAAATTTTGATTTCTTACATTTTACTTATCAATCCGCTGGCGCAGATTTGGTAACTGATTTCTATTACAATAAAATTCTCACCAGATTGATCACCGTTTATTCTCCCCACGAAAGCGGGATCGGCTTAACAAAGGCCACGTATCGCAGCGTTGCAAGAAGGTTTTCCGCTAGCGTGTCGCAAGAATTTGCTTTTGCTTTCAAAAGCCAGGGAATCACCATTTCTAAGCTTGAGACATTTTTAAAAAAATACATTAATTCCGCGACGCTTATCCTATATCCAGCCGTTATTTCGATGGTCAAAGAAGAAAAAAAGAGATAGACGTATATACTTTCTTGTTTAAAAAAGTAACGGAAAGACTATAATTACATGCGTTTAGAGGTTACCTTCTATCAAATCTAAGAGAAGATGATACACGTGTGATGGTCATCTCCACCACAAATCCATAGGAGGATTAATAATTAAATATGAAGAAAAATGAAGCGATGGGATGGATTGTATACATCCTAATGTTAGGCGTTGCTGCAGTCGTTGGCTTTGTAATGCTTAGACCTGAATTGAGTTCAAATGGTTCAGCGTTACCAATGAATTCAATCTTATATGTCATTATTTTTGTTGTAGCTGGCGTATTGATTGCAGCAATCTTATTAGAGGTTGGCCATATTATCGGCGCAAAGATTGGCGGATACAAAATAACAAAATGCAACATCTTGGGCATTCAATGGAAAAGAGAGAAGGACGATCGCCTTCATTTCTCATTCTCTTTCTCCTTTGATGGCTTAACTGGCGAAACCGCTATTGCTCCAAAAGAAGGAAAGAAAGGAAACCCAAGACATTATATTTATGCTCCACTTGTAATTTTCTTATTCGAAATTGCAATATGTGCAGCATTAGTTGTTATGGGTAAAGCGTTCTATAAAGACAACAACTCTCTTTGGGAATCCGTTTATGTCGCAGGATTAATCACTCTTACGATTTTCATCATCGTTAATCTCTATAACATCTTCCCTGCTGCATTAGATAGCAAAAACGATGGATATTTATTAACAATTCTTAATAACAAAACCAACGTTGAAGCATATAACAATCTTCTCATTGCTCAAGAAAAGATGACTTTAGGCGAAGAATTGCCAGAAACCACCATTTATCACGAAGTAACTGATTTCACTAATTCTTTAAATCAAGTTTCAATTTATAAAGCCTTGAAAGAAAAGGATTTTGCCAAGGCTCTAGAAATCAATGAATACACGATTTCTTCCAAGAGCAAGGTTTCGTCTAAAAATTACAATAACGCTGTGGCGCAAAAACTCTCCATTCACTTATTAAATGGTAATCTCGAAGAAGTTAAAGAAGAATATGTTTCTCTTCCTCTCGAAGAAAAGAAATTCATCGCTAACTTGAGCAGTGCGCCTGCGGTTAGAGCTTATTTATTAGTTTCGGGACTTATCGAAGAAAGCGAGATTGAGTCAAAAACAGCTCTAGCTAATGCTGATAAGGCCATCAAAGACTCCGGAGAAGAGAAGAAAGACATTGAGCTTGAACTTATCAAAGAATCTCTTCGTAAAGTCGTAGCAGTTCATCCTGAATGGGATTTCTCTGATTATTCCTTTGATGATGCTAAAGAAGAAAAGCCTGTTGAATCTAAATCTGAAGAAGTAAAAACTCACGAAGAAGATAAAAAAGACGAAAATAAATAATTTTTTAAGCAAAGAAAAAGGCTGAATTCGAATATACGTATTCAGTCTTTTTCATAACTATTGTTTTTCTGGATATGTTGCAGTCTTAAACGTAAGAGACTCTTCTTGTGTGTCGCTGGATTTATAATGCTGCATATCTTGATATCTTTGATCAAAATAGCTCAAATCGTAACTTGAAGCGTTTTCGATTGTTATCGTATATTCTTCATCGACTGGTATGTATGCCACGAATGCATCTTCTAACACTGCATAAGAAAGAGTTCCTGAAGAAAGCAAATTAAAGCTATCGATTCCTGCGACATCCTTGCCGTCTTTATTCGTGATTGCTATTTTCGTTTTATCGCTCAATTCTGGCACGCGTAAGTAATAATAGCTGCCATCGTTAGCGTACTCACCAACTGCATCGTTATAGTTGATATCTAAGGCCATTAGATTGCTAAGACAAAGCTCTGGATAGTGGGCTTGAGCAAATGATTTTATGTTTGTCGTTGAAAGAAAAGCGAAGAAGTAATCGAAATGAAGAGAGAATGTAGTTACCAATGCAACGACAAGCGATTCAAGCGCATTTACTATTTCTGTTGGATTGGTTGTTATTCCCATCGAATCGAAGGAAATCTTCAAGGCGTATAAAAGATCGTTCTTAAACGCGCCAATATCATGGAAAAGATTATTAACAACAATATCGACGTTTGAATCGTTAATGAACGTTTTTGCGATTGATACACCTAAATTCATTAAGGAGAACTTAGCTTGGCTGTTGTTGTATATTACTTCGCAAACAGTTCTAAGTCCTTTTTGAATACTAGTAACGTAATTATCTAATGATTCAATGCCATATAACGTTAAATTATCGAGTAACTCGCCTAAGAAAAGACCGGATGTCCAATTCTTTCTTGCATATGTTGTTTTTGATCCATCCAGCTTATCGCCTTTACTTCCGCGCATATTGAAGTCGGAAATAATATAATCCCCTAATGCGGAGCGATTATCCATCCTATTATAGAAATCCAACATCCTAGATTCGAAAGAGGAGTAATTTGAATTGATAACTGAATTAGGGAGATAATAATCAACCCCGTAACGCGTAAAGTTAAAAGCAGACATTGCCACCTTTGGTACGGGATCATCCAAGTTAACGATGTTATGAATGTTGGAATAAATATTGCTACGAGGGGAGATATCTTCATTCCATGAAGCGCCTTGTGGACATTCAAAACAATACGCAAATAGATTTTCTTTTTTGATCGTTACGTTTAAATCATCAAAAATCGATTTATTCTCATTGATTCTTTGATCAATTCTCCCGCAAGCAAGATTATTTGTCGCTGCAGCGCGAGAGTAGCCAACGCTCCACAGTTTAATTGAACCGCTTATTGAATGGTTTTTTAGATAATCATGCAATGAATCCAGATAGATTGTTGAAGCTTCATAGAAGCCTTGATGCTGTTTCAAAGTATCGCCATCACCAATCGTTAGGTTGCTAGCCCATTCCATTTCATATCCTGCTCCACGAATTGCGGCAGCTATCAAAGTCTCGCCATTGATTTCTTTTGTCGCAAAGCAAACGCCAAGCGAATCTGATGTTGGTTTAACCTTGAAATAAGAATTTACATCAACGTTTTTAAAACCATTTCTTTGAAGGTATGCTTCAACGTTACAATACTTATTGTTGTAGGATTGAGTTGAATTGCTAGCGAAAGCAGTCATAGCAAAACAAAGACTCGAGGTGGCTAAAGATTGATTATATTCGCTTGCATCATTTTTGAAATATTCATCCGTGTAATAAGTGTTTCCTGAATAATCGCTAGTTAGAGATTGAGAATAGCGAAAAGAGAAACTTCCTGGCTTTCTTTGATCACAAGAACAAAGCAGAAGAGGCAATGTCGAATATACAAGAATCTTTCGGTATTTCATCCGCTATATTGTAGCAAACTAAAAGAAAAAGATACTAAAAAGAAAAAATAAAAATGTTATACTCTCATAGTATGGAAGTAAGCGTTGCCTATAACGAATTTCTCTATCAAAAAAGAATGGAGATGGGCTTATCTAGGAAAAAATTTGCAAAATTACTTAATGTCCCCCCTCTTTTTTACTCATATTATGAAAACGGATACGTTAAACCTGGCAAAAAATATGTTGAAAGAATCTCTAAGGCGTTAGGCGTTGATTATTCGATTTATCTTGAAGGAGTCTCTTCTTACCCAGCGCCATTGCCAGAAAAAACAGGTTGGTTTGTGAAGTTATATCAAAAACTCCTAGCGAAGATGTACGTTAAAATAGGCATCTTGGTTCTTTTGCTTGCTTCAGTTGGTTTAACGATTTTTGGCTTTTGCCGATATGGTTACACGATGGACCATGCGACGGACTTTTACGGCGAAAGATATCTAAACTTTGCTTATACGATGAGAGAAAAAGGCGGGATGACGGTGTCTCTCCTTCATGAAATGACGAGGCCTGAAATTCACTCTTCAAAAGATGGAAAATTTGTTTCTATTAGCACTTCAACGGAAGACTATGCGATTAGAAGTCTTAATGCTTATGCCTGCTATTCAAACGATACAGAAAACCTTTATTACATCATTCCTAACGATGCAAAAAAAGCTCTAACAACCATTCAATTTCAATATATTGACCGTGAAACCCTCTTGAAATACACAAATACGATAGAGAAGAAGGACAATGAATTTACGTTTGGCGATAGTCTTTTTGACGGGGCATATAATTCTTATGCGACTGATAGCGAGGTTTATTTAAAGCTAAAAGATAAAGCCTTAGAACATGTTAACGAGCTTAACGATGCGTTTACATCTTTAATAAAAGAGAAACTTGATCTTGATTATAATTTTTATAACGAATTGCTTGTTGATCATGCCGAAAGCGCAACGGAGAACCTCTATGCTGAAATATCTTCTTTAGGAATGGGAATAGGCGGAGTAATTCTTACTGGCGGCTTCCTCTTTTTCATTCTTTTTGCCATTTTCTTTGGTGGCAAGAGTAAAAGGAAATTAGCAAAAGAAGCGGCACGTGAACTTAAATTAGCCGATGATGCGCCAATATCTAGGTCATATAAAACGCCGAAGAAAGATATGCGTTTCTTTCCTTTTGTGCCAGAGACGGTTTATGAGATATTAGGCATTTTCCTTGTTTTCTTTGGCTCAATAAGAATCATTCTTTACACTGTTAACCTATTTAGCTTTGCTGGCATTGATCAATCGGGATTTGAATCTACATCAATAAGCTTATTCATGTATTTCACGGTTGGCATGTTCTTGCTTTATTTCATTGATTTCGATATTTTCCTTGATGATCGAAGAAGTCTTAGAAATTTCTTCCTTTACGCGATTGTTTTCTTCGGCCTATACATTCTTGAGGCAACGATGGTTGATTATTTTAGCAAAACCAGAGGCATTGCTAAGATCGTCGATCTTTTCTATGTTATTCCAAATAACTTTTCGACGATTGCCTGTTATTTTGGCATTATGGTTTTTCTTTTCTATTCGCCAAAATGGATGGATACAAAGAAGAAAACTATCTTCTTTAGATGCTTAAGCGTTCTTCCTCTTGCTTGGATACTCATATCGACCATCATTTTCCAAAACTATAAGAAATGGGGAATGGACTTCAACACGTGGCAAGTCTATTTCTTCAATTCTGAAAGACCTCAATTCTCCTTACTTTGCTGCTTATATCTTGTCGGTTTATATTTCTTAAGACTATTCTTCAAGCATCGCTACGGACCTGAAGTTGCAGCACGTTTCTTTAATGGGAATAAATTTTATTTCTTGAAGAATCTCCTCGTTTGCGTGATTATCTGCGTTCTTTCGCTTAGTGAATATCTTCTCGCTCATTCAACAAAAGGAAATAGAGGATTAGGTGGTTATTGGGAAATTATCTATCTAGCTCCAATGTTACTTTTCTACCATCCTCATTTTGGTATGCGTAATAAGCCATTAGATTACTTTACCTTAATTCTTTATGGCATTTTCTTTGCAATGGGCTATGTTTTTGCAGCTCTTGTTGTTATTTCTTCTATTATGCTTAGCTAAAAGAATAAAAAGAAAACCGTCCTTGCTGGACGGGGGAATCTTGGCTTATTAAGTTAAGCCTTGTTTTTCAATTAGTCGCGGAAAATTGGACCTTCTTTGGCAATCATAGCGAGCAATTTGCTGTATTCGCTGTAGTTTTTGCTTTTCTTTCTGAAGAACATATGTAATTCCTCCTATAAACATGCTTTGTTTCTCAAAGCGCCTTAATAATAGAATGATTTCAAGAAGGTAAATTATGAAAGGCTTTTCAGTAAGCGTTTTCAGTAAGCGTTTTCATAAAAAAGTGCCGTATTTTGCACGTTTTTCGACATATTCTGCATGCAAAAATAAATTATTTTCATTGGTTTTCTTTACCAATCTAATGAATCTATGTTCATCAAAAAGTCCAGAAGGCTTATTCTTAAGAAGCCTTCATCAGTGTAATAATATTTCCCTTCGTTTTTGACGATTATTACTTTTTTGAAGGAATCCTTTATATGTCTAATCGATTCGTATTCTTGGTTTTTCTTTTCAGGCGTGTCTATTTGTAAAGCGACTTGAACGTAATATGTCTTGTTGCCTTTATTTGCAACAAAATCAACCTCTGTATCTACATCAGAATAAATTTCTTTGCCGTTTTTGTCGAATCTTCCGGTTTTCTTTTTGAT
This sequence comes from bacterium, assembly GCA_963654035.1. Taxonomy (GTDB): domain Bacteria; phylum Bacillota_I; class Bacilli_A; order RFN20; family CAG-826; genus UBA4951. Next base: position 13,798 of record CAVKAU010000105.1, read on the forward strand.
TGTAACAACGCCAACATCTACATTGAAGCCGCGGTACCTTAATTCATTAAATACAATATTTTCTATTAAATCGGTTTCATCTATTTCTCTAAAATTTAAAATGGCGTTTCTAATTCCGACATCTTCGAAATAGATTTTATATGGTGTGCCTATATAAGAACGGCCTTTTACATCGAAACGGAATGTTTTTTTGATTAAAAATGCATCTTGAAACCAATTTATGTAATCCTCAATCGTATTATTCGTTAAAGAAATTCCATATTTTCCATTGAACGTTTTTTCAATTCTTGTTGGATTTATTGGCGTTGAAATCATTGAGGCAATGACTCTTAAAGTTTGGTCTAAATTATTTTCGTTTGTTTTTGGGTGCCTTTTTTTGACGTCGCTAAGGTATGTATCATTATAAATGCTATTCGCTTGAGCGATTTTTTCTTCGTCGTTAGGCTGAGATTGAACCAAAGGTATTCCGCCATACCGCATATATTCATTAAGAGCTGAATTTTTATCGAGATTAGTCCCTGTTAAGTATTCAGCAAATGTTAAAGGCAATAAATGAATACGCGATGCTCTTCCACCAAATTCAGTATCTATTTCCGATGAAAGAAGATAAGAATTGCTGCCAGTGACATATACGTCTAAATTTTCATATCTTAAAAAGCCGTTAAGTACTCTTACGAAGTTTTCTAAATTCTGAATCTCGTCTAACAATAAATAATATTTTTTGTCATCGACAATTTGCTCTTTGATGTACAAAAGAAATTTCCGGTCATTTACAATTTCTTGGCCATTAATATTTTTGCTTGTTGGTTGATTTGGGAGATATTTGTCCAGCAAGGCAATATCTTCTTCAACATCAAATGCAAATTTAATTATGTGATCTTTTTCTATGCTTTTTTCATTAATCAAATAATTATAGAAGATGTTGTTCAAAAGATAAGATTTGCCTGATCGTCTAATTCCAGTAATTACCTTGATTAAATCATTTCCATCTTTTTCTATAAGCTGTTTTAGATATTTCTCCCTTTTAAACATTGTTATCTCCATTTTCCTCAGTACTGAGATTTTTGTCAACCTTAGTTTATATTAGATTTGTTTTTAAATCAATGATGTGAGTAGATATTTATTTCAGTACTGAGATTTTTGTCAACTTTGCAATAAATAAAATTTTATCTTCCCAATTTCATTTTGATCTTTGGTATCTCTACGCTTATGAAGTTTTTAAATATCTCCCTGCTACTGATAATGTTTCTTTTTCATCCAATTCTTCTGGAAATAACATTCCTAGATTTGGATGGTTTCTTATATATTCAAATGCGGCATAAGCGGATGCTCCAACTTGAAAGACAGTGACGACTTCATCAATGTCGTCGTTTAGATAATTTCCGTAATACCTAGTCTTGAATCTTTTGCCCTGAATGATAATTCCGACTGATTCTCCTCCAGCAGATACTTTTTTCTTTATTAGGCACAAATTCGTAGGAATTGCTTTTGAAAATCTTTTTACGGACTTAAGGACATATTTGCATGGAGAATATAAGAAATGCATGATTGGCATATTGATATAAAAAAGCCTCATTTTAAATTAATAAGGCTTTTGATAGGGAAATTTGAATTTTTAACGTTTGGTTCAATATCATTTTCATTCGCTAAAGCTTCCACTTACTAAATTCTTTTCTTCCTCTGTCCATGTATGAGATATTTGCATACAAGGCCTAACACAGGCTTGATAAGAAGATCTAATAACACTGTGATTAATTGTATTATTGGAATTGACACAAGATGGATAGCCCGAACTAGAACAGCAAGAACGAGTCCAATAATCGCCGTTATATTCGAATCCTTCTTTTTGATCGCAATAAGCGCCACTAGCTCTTAGATAATCGCTTGTTTTGCATCCACTGTTATAAGGATCTGTTTCGTCGAAAGATAATTTGTATTTCTTTGAAAAAACATCTTGATAGCTTAAAAGATATAACTTGTCGTTCGTGTCATCCGTATATACATTTCCACAAGAATCTTGCGTTGCAAGGCTATTATCAACCTTGCTTGTAAGAATAACGGAATCTCCTAAAGCAAAGCACTCGTTATAAAAAGTTCCATTAATATACGACCTTATGGTTGAGCCGACATAACGCGAATTATAGCTATATTCGCATCTTTGGATTAATGTTGTTGTTATCAAGGTAATAGAAGTATCGTTTACATCGATCATTTTCCATTTTATAGGTTCACATTTAAACCAATAGCTAGTGGAAGTTATCGTCGATCCGTTATTGAAGACGTAGTTAGATTTATTAGGACTTGCATAACGTTGATAGTAATATTCTTCGTTATAGTAGTAGAAATTGTTTTGTGAATGCCTGTTATCGCTTGTTAATTTATTTAATTCCGTTATAAGCGAAGAATCATCTATAACAGTTTGGGGATAGAGACCATAACTAACCGTTAGATTCTTAAAATCTAATACTGGAGCCCCGTATTTATTTTGCATTAAAGAAAATTCATCGGCTATTCTTTGCTGATTTTTGGATTCTTCGATTTTTGATGACACTATTCTGTATGTCGCGAAGGATGCAGGCAAAACCAAGAAGACTATCACGCCAAGGGTAATTGCAATTCTTTTTGTTTTGCGTGCTATTATGGTTGAATTTATTACTTTAATTAAGTCTTTTGATCTTCTGAAATCACCAAATTTTTCTAATTGCTCACGTTTAATTTTTAATTCCTTGTTTGATAATTTTATATTCTTTTTCTCTTCGATGCCTCCGTTAGACATCAGCAAGCCTTTTGCACATTCATAATAGGCATTGTTTAACGCAATTAAATCTAATTCGTTCTTACATCTAGAAAGATAACTTTGCGTGTTTTTGTATTTATTTGGAAGAGTTTTAAAATAACGCTGTGAATTAAGGAAATTTCTCTTATTAAAAGCGTCCACGCCACAGCAATAATTTTCAAGGTTTTTGCAATCTTCTTTAAGCAATTTATCGGAGTCTTTATATCCTGATATGCTCTTAAAACATTTTTGAGCGCTAATATAATCGTCGTTATCGAGAAAGGCATTTCCTTTTTGATAGATTATTTCCTTTTTGACTTCTTTGGCGTCTTTAAAGGCGCCGTCTCTTTTAAGCAATGTTTCAATCGTTTTAAACGATGTGTCTAAGTCCCCAGCATCTTTTTCTTTTATCGCTTTATTGTATAAGGCTTCCTTTTCACTTAAATCAATCGCCTTCGAACATTCGTTCTCTTGTTCTTCGGAATCTAAAAATGAACGTCTCTTTAAATCCCAAAAAATAACTTTTGCCTCACGATAATCGCCGTCATTTTTAAGCTTCATGGCTTTATCGTAGTTTGCTTGATCTTTCTTATTTCTTTTTTCTAGAATGCTTCCGGAGATCTTTTCAAGCAAGACTTTCTCTTCGGGAGTTGCAACTCTCATGGCATTAAGATAATCCTCATTTTTGGATATATCGTATTCCAACATATAAAGCTCATCGATTGTTGAACATTCTTCTTCACAGCACAAATAACCTATATACGCATAGGCTTTTTCTTCGTAATCTAGCGATTTTTCAAAAATATCAATAGCTTCCTCGAATTTATTTTGTTCAAGCAGTTGAAAACCACGTTTGATTAATTTATTTGCCGCGCTGTCATCATTGAAAGATTTTGCTTTTGTTTTTGTCTCTTCATTTTCTTTTGCTTCTTTTTTACGACCTAGTATTTTTTCTACACCAGTCTTTAGGTCTTGAATAAAGCCAAGCTTAGACATATCAAGGCCTTGAAGGTTTCTGATTTCTTTTGGCAAGTCATATGGATCTAGGTCTTTATAACAAGGGATGAGAGTCTTGTTCTTATCTTCCTTCATCATATTAAGGAACCTCGTCCATTCGTTTTTCACCCAAACGGAATTGACATAGCTTTCATCGGTTGCAATTAATAACATCATTTTTGATGTGTACAAAGCGGAATAAATATATGGCTCGTATTCCTTTCCTATTATCTTTGAAAGAGTTACTCTAGAAAGGAATACGCGGTAGCCATCTTTTGTGAGGGTATCGTAGATTTCTTGCGCTAAAAGAGAATCTCTTGTCCTGTCGCCCACCTCATCGGTTTCTTTATAAGAAATGAAGATATCATAAGGGTCTTCTTTGCTTGCTATCTTAAGAATGCTTTGTTGAATGCCAGAGATTCTTTTAGCCTCAGATTCATATGTTTCCTTTGTAACGACATCAGCTAAAGAGATTACTTTTTTATAATCTTCATCGTCAAGTATCGAAATTCTTGACATGCGGTTGATTGTTGGTTTCTTATTTCCATCATAATCATCGACATAGGTAATGCCATATTTGCAAAGGAGAAGATTCC
>CAVKAU010000106.1:0-5208 GCA_963654035.1 bacterium
CCTCAAGAGCGCCTACGAAAATCAAAAACAAACAATTGATGGAGACTGCGTCGTTATCGGTGGCGGTAACGTTGCTATCGACTGTGCAAGAACAGCCCACCGTTTCCATGCTAAATCCGTTTCGATGTATTGCTTAGAATCCAAAGAAACGATGCCAGCAACCAAAGAAGAAATCGTTGAAGCTGAAGAAGAAGATGTTTCCATCAATCCAGGATGGGGTCCAAAAGAAATCCTCGTTGACGAAAAAGGACATGTCCGTGGAATTATCCTCAAGAAATGCTTATCGACAATCGACCCTGAAACGAAACGTTTCTCACCAAAATATGATGAGAATCAAACGATTGAAGTTAAAGCCGATAAGATTATCTTCGCTATTGGCCAAGCCATTGAATGGGGCGATCTCCTTAAGAACACGAAAGTCACATTCTGGCACGGAAATTACCCAATTGCTGACAAGTTCACCTATCAAACAGCCGATGAATCAATCTTCGTTGGCGGCGACGTCTATACCGGACCTAAGTTTGTCATTGACGCTATCGCTCAAGGACATGAAGCAGCTGAATCCTTAGCAAGATTCGCTTCTCCATATAATGCTTCCCTTACCATCGGCCGTGACCGCAGATATTTCATCGAACTCAATAAAGATAACCTTGTTATAGACGATTATGACCATGCCGGAAGGCAACACACCGAAATGGAAGAAGGAAGCGACTATAAGAATTCCTTCCGTGATTTCAGCAAATCCCTTACCGAAGAACAAGTCAAGGTTGAGACTGCACGTTGCTTACAATGCGGCGCTTCCGTCGTTGATCCAAATAAGTGTATCGGTTGCGGTATTTGCACGACACGTTGCGAATTTGATGCTATCCATCTCTTAAGAGATCATCCAAAGTGCACCACAATGCGCAATGCTGATGATAAGATTGCCGGTTTAATGCCATATGCCTTAAAACGTGGAATCAAGATCATCGCGCACTCTGGCTCTAAAGAAGCTCGTGAGATGAGAAAGAAACGCAAGGCCTTTAAGAAAGCTCACAAGAACGATCCTAATAAGAATACAGGCAATGCCGTTCCACCAATTGAACGCTAATGCATGAATTAGGAATCGCCTTCAACGTTGTTAAAGAAGTTGATGAATTCGCCTCGAATAACAGTATCAATGAGATTCTTGGCGTAACCCTTGAAATCGGTGAGGTTTCAGGGGTTGTGCCACAATATCTTTATGATGTTTGGCCTTGGGCCGTCGAACATCGTTCTCTTCACCAAAAGAAAGCAAAACTAAATATAATCGAGCTTAAGGCAATATCCTATTGCGAAGATTGCCATGAGACCTATCCAACCGTAAAAACAGGCAAAAAATGCCCTAAATGCGGTGGGAATCATACATATTTAGTTGAAGGAAACGAAATCAAAATCCAATCTATACAAGTTGAAGAAGAGAAGCCATCTAAATAGGTGGCTTTTTTCATACAATAAACAATTATTGTATGTTACAATCTTCTAGCCTATGAAGAAGTTTACGGATACCTTATTAGAAAAAGAACTGGATTTATATAAAAAATATTATGAAGTGGATGAAGAAAAGAAACTCATTCATTTCGTATTGCATTATGAAAACGCTTCTGAACTTGTTGAAAGCAAGCTCACGCAAAGCAAAGACAAGCCTCTTATAAAATATGAAGTGCTTAGCAATATATCAACTCTAATCCGTTCCCTTCCTGAGACTTATAGAGCAGACGTAACCTTAGACATTAAAAATTTAGAAGGGTACCAAAGTAAAGTTTTAATGGAAGCAATCAAAGATTCCATTGAATTTTCGCATTACCGTTCAGAAAAACAAGTTAAGAAGAACTGGGTTATTGGGTCCTTATTTACTTTGGTTGGCTTAATTATCCTCCTTGTTGCGGCTTTTATTACTTCTTTTGCGCCTGATTGGTCTAACTCAACAAACGGAAGCATCGTCAAAGAAATATTAGACATTGCCGCTTGGGTATTCATCTGGGAAGCCGTTTCTATTCTCTTTATTTCTCCAACTGAGGAGTCGCTCGTTGAGAATTCTTTAAGGATTAGGTTACATTCTTTAACAATTTCAACGCCTAGAAATGAAGGAGATTCCGTTTTTGAAGAAGACGCGTCATATATCCTTAGCGAACATCGTTTTGACCGCACGAAGATTAAAAAAACTGGCAAATATCTTCTTTTGATATCAGGATTTTTAATGATTGCATCAGGCATTGCAACAGCCTTCCTCTTCCTTAGCGGAATGAAACCGATTTTCCAATCGATTTTCGCTGGTGGAATTAACGGAACGACCGTTATCAACGATCAAACAGTCAGCAATCAATATCTTATTCTTGCCATAATAATCATACTTATCTTCGAGTTCTTGATTTTAGGCGTTCGCATCGTTGGCGGCTTAGCGGCCGTATCTCGTTTCACTGGCAAAGGCAAACTTCAGAAATTCGTTGGTCCTTATGCGATAGGAATGCTAGTTGTTTATATGGTATTCTTCATTCTTGCCTCAGTTAATGGCGAAGCATTAGGAACGACATTTATCGGAGCATTTCTCTCTTCGGTATTTGGCATAGTACTTAATGTTGCATACCTAATTGGGTATTCAATGGATAGAATAGGTAAATAGCATGCAAAAAAGCATTGATTTAGGAAAGGATAGCATTGGGAAGCTTCTTTTCAAGTTTTCTTTCCCATGCGTAATATCCCAGCTTATTTCCTCTCTTTATAATATTGTCGATCAGATATTTATTGGAAATTCCTCTCTGGGGTATTTTGGAAATGCTGCAACGGGAGTTGTTTTTCCTCTTATTGTCATTGCCAACGCCTTTGCTTGGGGATTTGGCGATGGTATCGCTTCCTTTTTAAGCATTTGCCAAGGCAAAAACGATTCCTCTAAAGCCTCGAAAGCCATTCTCACTGGCTCTTTGCTAACAATATTGTCGGGGTTATTGATAATTCTCTTCTCTTTTATTTTCAATGAGCCGATTTTACGATTCTGCGGGGCTTCTGATAACACGATAGAATATGCTAAAACGTATCTTTTCATCGTTGGATCTTTCTTTCCAATTTATATGCTTATCGCATATTTAAATGGGGTTATACGCGTTGACGGCTCGCCAATATTCGCAATGATTGCAACCGGAGTCGGCGCCATCGCTAACATTATTCTTGACCCCTTACTCATATATGTATTTGGCTGGGGGATGGAAGGAGCGGCCTGGGCTACGGTTATTGGCCAATTGCTTTCAATCGCTCTTTCGCTCATTTATTTCTTGAAGCCAAAGACGTTCAAATTCACCAAAAAGGATTTCATCCCTGATTTCGCTTTATTTAAAGAACCGTGTTTGTTAGGAATCTCTTCTTTTATCACCCAAATATCAGTCGCGATAATAAATCTGGTTGGAAATGCGCTAGTGGTTAAGTATGGCAACTTATCGATATATGGCCAAGATATTCCGATTTCTGCTACCTCAATTGAATCTAAGGTCTCTACGCTAGTGTTAAATATCACCGTTGGAATAGTTCTTGGCGCTCAGCCAATCATTGGCTATAACAAAGGCGCAGGCAAAATTGATAGAATAAGAAAAACATATAAGATTATTCTTCTATGGTCTTTAGGAATAGGCATTTTATCTACATTGATATTTGAATTATACCCAGAAGGCATAATTATGATTTTCGGTGGTTCAAGTGAACCTTTATATATGGAATATGCTAAATTAGTTTTTCGCTTATTCCTAGCAACTACGACTCTAACATGTTTTATTAAGATGTCATCGATTTTCTTTCAGTCATGCGGCGAGCCAATCAAAGCAATGATTTCTTCTCTTCTAAGAGATGTTTTATTCTTCATTCCTGCAGTTATAATCTTGCCAATCATTGCTGAAAACAATGAGCCTGGAACTGGCATTGTAGCTCTTTTATATGCGCCAATGATCGCTGATACAATCGCTTCCTTAATCACCGTATTCTTCACGGTGAAGCTATTTAAAGAATTAAATAATTACGAAAATAATTTGCCAAGCAAAGAGATTAATTAAGTGATAAGCACATAAAAAAAGAACTGGATTTAAGTCCAGTTCGATTTTTATGTTTCTTAATTAAGCAGATGCTTTAGAAGTGACTGTAACGGTGTAACTACCAGCTTTAGTGATGGAGATGCAATAGAATCCGCTATTGAATTGAGTGGTATCATCGTTAACTTTAACGGTATCAACTTCATAGCCATCGCCGCATTCGACTTTGACACAGAACCAGTTGCCAGTTGTGACTGGGAATTGATTTCCTTCTTCGAGATCGCTGATTCCACCAAAATTGTTGTTAGCGCAATATTTGTATGTAACAGAAGTTACATGTTCATCTTTTGTAGCTTCGGCAAAGATGGCATATTCAACAGGGGTATCTTCGCTAGAAGCGACTTTCGTTGTGACGACAACGTGAATTTTGCCATCTGTGATCTTTGCAGGAACCGCTTGGAAAACGTAGTAGCTGAATTGAACGCCACATTCGGTGCCATTAACGGTAACCTTATCAACTTCGTAACCAGCTTTTGTGGTAACGGCGATATATAACCAGTTTCCTTCAGCGACAGGAATCTTATTGCCATCAACTAATTCTTTGATGTCGGAATAATGACTATCAAGAGCCATTGAATAGGCGACGCTTTCGATATTAGCGGCATCGGCTTCTGTTGTTTCGTTAACAACTTCGGCATAAGTCGTTGCTTCTTCTTCTTTGGCTTTAGCAGTGATTTTGATTTTGTAGGTTCCGGCAGTTTTAACGTTAACACAATAGAATCCGGAGATTTGAGTCATATCAATGTTGTTAGATGTGACTTTGTCAACTTCATATCCATCTGCACAGGTGATAGAAAGAGCGACCCATCTAGAAGCGTCTGGTGTGACATAATTGTCGGCGGCAAGGTCTGTCATTTCACCTGGTTTGCCAGAAACGAGATCGAATACTTTTGCAGTATAGGAAGCAACGTTGCTGCCTTTTGTGATTTGGATGTAGCCTTTTGTTGCATCAATTGTCGAAGAGGCGGCTTCTGAGCTTGATGTTGTTGTCTCGCCACAGGAAGCTAAGCCTGCGGTAAGAAGTAACGCGCTTGCCATTAAGAATGCGCTTATTTTTTGTTTCATTAGAATCCTCCTTAGAAGGTTGCTTTCGCAATGAAACAATCGATTAATTAAC
>CAVKAU010000107.1:0-2551 GCA_963654035.1 bacterium
CAATTATTCGGCCACGACTTATTAATCGCTAATGCTACAGGCTGCTCTTCAATTTATTGCGGATCAACCCCACTCACCCCATTTGTCAAAGATAAGAATGGCGAAGGTGTTGCTTGGGCTAACTCCTTATTCGAAGACAATGCTGAATATGGCTTTGGCATGAGAATTGCTAACGACTATAAGATGTCAGTTATCACTCGTATCGTTTCTAACGCTATCGCCGATGAAACTATCGAAGCTAACTTAAAGGATGCTGCAAGCAAATATCTTGAAGCCCTTTCTAAGAAAGACAGAGAAGCAGAACGCGCAATCGTTCCAACCCTTATTAAAGAAGTTGACGCTTCTAAGAACGAAGCAGTTAAAGAACTCAAGAATTACTATCGTGATCTTGTTGAGAAATCAGTTTGGATCATCGGTGGCGATGGTTGGTCTTATGATATTGGCTACGGCGGACTTGATCATGTCCTTGCCAATGAAGCAGATGTCAATGTTCTTGTTCTTGATACTGAAGTCTATTCCAACACTGGTGGACAAGCTTCCAAATCTTCCCAAACCGGATCCATCAACAAATTCACTGCTTCTGGCAAGAAAGAAGCCAAGAAGAATCTTGCTTTGATGGCAATGTCCTACGGGCATGTCTATGTGGCTCAAATTGCTTTAGGCGCAAATCCAATGAAAGCAATCCAAGCCCTCAAAGAAGCAGAATCCTACAATGGCCCATCACTTGTTATTTGCTATTGCCCATGCTTAGAGCAACATATCAAAGGCGGACTTGTTAATTCGATCTCCGAAGAAAAGAAAGCCGTTGAATGTGGTTATTTCACATGTTTCAGATATGATCCAAGACTTGTTGCAGCAGGAAAATCTGGCTTAACAATCGATTCTAAAGAAGAGCCTGATTGGAGTAAGTTCAGAGACTTCTTGATGCTTGAAACAAGATTCTCCCAACTTCCAGTTATCAATCCTGAGCATTCCGAAGAACTTCTTACTAAGTGCGAGAAGTATGCTAAAGATCGCTGGGAAGCAATCAAGAAATTTGGTAAATAATAATTACTAATCAAAAAGGTTTCATCAATAGGTGGAACCTTTTTTGCTTTAGCTGATTTTGTTAACATATTAGAAACAAACTGCAAACATCGTATATTAATAAATTTTTACAATGTTATTAGAAATATCGATTCTATCTTCATTTATCGACAAATTGTAAAGACAAACTAAAAACAAACTAAAAAAACGTTTAGTAAAAACTAAATTTTTTCACTTGACATAAGGACAATTAGAATTAATATTAACTTGTTATTAATGACGAGGGATTGGTTTAACTGACATCTTTAATTGAAGGCATTTCTATACCGGCAATAGCATTGATTGCTATTTACCATTCCTTTTATGAATTGAGGCTAAGAAAAATGAAAAAATTTATTGTTACAGCTCTATCGCTTGCCATATTTCCATTGATGGCGACATCATGTCAAAAAGTTTCTCCTTCTCTGGATAACTATGAAATAGAAGAAGTCGGCACTAAAGAAAAACAAGTAATCAAATATTTGACCGCGCCTTTTAGCATCGATGTATTTGATGGTTATATTACTATTTCAGATCATGAGTCATATCCTGCAAATGCTTTCTTTTTTAAAAGTTCATCGGCGCATCTTTCTTACGATGAATCCATTCTGTTTGCCGAAAAATATTCATACAATACTGATTTAGTGGATGTAATGAGTATTTGCACAGGGACAGCTTTCGCTTCTTATACAAGGACGAATACCATCGAGACGTCCGTTAGTTTTAAAATAAGCAACAAGGATGAACTCAGTGGAAGATATGTTGTTGCATTAACGGCTGATGTAAAAGAGTATTCCGTTACTTCAAAAACAAACAAAGACTTTAAGGCAACCATTTATGGCGTTGATGGCTATTGTGTTGTCAATTTAGCAAAACTTTGACAAGGATTATTATTCATTAGCGGGCTTAGACTCGCTTTTAACATACCTTCTAAAGAAGCCAAAGTGGCTTAACGTAAAATTCTTTTTTCTTGGTTGATGAATTTTCTGGGAAAACTAGCTTATATGCGTTTAGATACATTCTTTTAGCTGGAATATTTGAATACCTATTATCGCCCAAAAGATGATATCCAAGTGAATTTATTGCCATCCTTATTTGAGCGCGTCTGCCTGTTTCGATTGAAATGTCTAGCACTGTGCCTATTTGAATCTGATTTTTGCTACATAAGTGAGTGATTGCCTCTTTGCCAATAGATTTGTCTGCAACAAAAACCTTCCCACCTTTTCCATTACTAGCAAGGTATTGGATAACATTATATGAAATATTTGGATCAATTTTTTCTTTTATGACCGCTTCATACAATCTAATGACTTGCCTATTCTCAAAATATGATTGAAGTTCTTCTTTTAATTCTGAACTTTTAGCAAAAATCATGATTCCAGAAGTCTCGTAATCTAAGCGGTGAACGATAAACGGCCTTTCGTTCTTTTTCTTTAAATATTCATGGATGTAATGATACAAATTATGTGTGAAAGTACGTTTATCT
>CAVKAU010000108.1:0-2634 GCA_963654035.1 bacterium
CCTTGATAGCGTCTACGAACTTCCTTTCGCTCTTCATGAACAAGGCTTAGATGATTATGTATTGCAACATTTTGGCATGGAAGCAAAAAAAGCGGATCTAAATGAATGGCGCTCTTGGTGCGATTCCGTGAAAAAAGCCACAAAGAAAGTAAAAATCGCCCTTGTTGGTAAATATGTTGAACTTCATGACGCATACCTTTCCGTTGTTTCAGCTCTTAAACATGCTGGATATTACAATTCTTCCGAAGTAGAAATCGGCTGGATTCAATCCAATGACCTTAAAGAGAAAAATGTTGAAGAAACGTTAAAAGGGTACGATGGAATTCTCGTTCCTGGTGGCTTTGGCGAAAGAGGAAGCAAAGGCAAAATGGTCGCGATTAGATACGCAAGAGAAAACAACATTCCATTCTTGGGCATTTGCTTTGGCATGCAACTTGCTTGCGTTGAGTTCGCTCGTCATGTCTTAGACCTTTCTGACGCAAACACTTCCGAATTCGATCCACAAACGCAAAATCCAATAATCGATCTTCTTCGCGATCAATATAGTGGAATCGCAATGGGCGGAACCCTCCGTCTCGGTCTTTATGATTGCGGAGTGAAAAAAGACACTTTAGCCTATGATTGCTATAAATCAGAACAAGTTAAAGAAAGACATCGCCATCGCTATGAATTCAATAACAAGTACCGCGAGATGTTCGAAAAGGCTGGCATGGTCTTCTCGGGAATAAATCCGCAGCAAAACCTTGTCGAAATCATTGAATTGCCGCAAAACGATTTCTTTATCGCCAGCCAATTCCATCCTGAATTTACATCTAGACCTCTCCGTCCAAATCCTTTATTTAGAGAATTTATTGCTCATTCCATTAAATATAGCGAAAAGAAATAATATATAATTGGAATATGAAAGCAATTTTCATCTGCAATCCAGAATCTGGAAGAAGAAATTTCGAAAAACATTCCAATAAGATTAAAAAAGAATTAGCATCCACTTTTGAGGAGATGCTTTTTCTTTCGCCAAAAAGAGAAGAAGACGCTTACGATATTTACCAAAATGTCGTGCCAAAGTACGACGCTTTGATTGTCGTTGGCGGTGATGGATCACTTAATTTAGCTATCAATCAATTAATGAAAATGGAAAAGAGGCCGGTTTTAGGATACATAAATGCCGGTACGCTTGGTGATGGCGGAAAAAATTTCGGTGTAGGAAAATCGCTGCAAAAAGCCCTCGAAATTATAAAAAAGAAAAACGTTAGATTTATTGACATTGGCGAAGTGACATTCGATGATCGAACTTCATATTTTTTATATTGTCTAGCATATGGCGCATATTCCTCAATTCCTTATATGGTAAAAGATAAAAGACATATGCGAAAATACACATATTATTTCCGTTCGCTAAATGAAATGTTCGTAACAAAAACATATAATTTTACTATCTCAATCAATGGACAAACAATTGATAAAGAATGTCCTTTTATAATGTTTTTAAACGGTAAAAACATGGGCGGTTTTTCCTTAAACAAAGAAACGGTTCTTGATGATGGAATTATCGAGGGATATTTTCCACCTAAATCCTTTCTAAATGGAATTTCGCGTTTTTTACCTTATAAAAAAGAAAAGAGCGTTGCGATTAAAGAAGCACTTATCACGCCAAAAGATGATGGATTTTGGTGCTTAGATGGAGAAAAAGGTGGGAAAGGAAGAGCAAAAATAAGGGTTATTTCAAACGAAATTTCCATTTTTTCATACTAAAACCACGCTTTTTTGTTATTTTAACTTTACTTTTGAACAAAACGAATTATTATGTAATAAATAAGAAAGGATTTTCTATATGAAAAAATCACCATTGGTTATGTCGTTTGTTTCAGCGATTTTTGCCATAGCCGCGGCAGTGTTGCTGATCTTTCTACCAAATTTTGGAACTGAATTGAGTAATTACGTTTCTTCAGATTTCATTACAAATGCCATCAACAATCTTTGGCCTGCTTTGAAAGCAACAATTACTTTCTCAATCGGAAGACCTGTTGTTTCCGGGATCGTGGTCGGATTGCTTGGCGTTCAATTCGTTTTCTGGATTTGGCATTTTATTGTTCTTATCGCCACACGTAGGCCTAATAGCTTATCCATTAATATTTTCTGGATTATATTTGGCTTAGTTTCAACATGGGTCTTATTCACATTCATTGGCTATGTTGATAAAAGCGCCGGATATATCTTTAATGGAACAGTCGGAAGTGTTGAAGTTCATAACGGAGTTTCCTTATTAAAGGCTTTATTTACTGAGAATTTCGCTAATCATGCGGCTGCAATCTTCCTTTTATTAGGCATCGCCTTACTTGCTGCTCTTGGCTATATCTTTGGCTTAATTTCTGTCATTGGCGCCCTTGCTGATGATATAAAGAATCCTAATGAGAAGGAAGATGAAGAATTCTCCTCGTTAGATGATGAAGAAAGCACAGCCAAAAAAGGCAAAAAAAGCAAAAAAGATTCATCAAAAGTCAAACAAGATGATGAAGGAGAGGATAAAAGAGACGAAAAAAATCCTCTCGTTGTTCAACATATAAATTATGGTGGGCAACAACAACCTGTTTATCCACAACCACCATATTACTGGCCACAACCTCCATATTATCC
>CAVKAU010000109.1:0-5540 GCA_963654035.1 bacterium
AAACTCTCTTTCCTGTTAAAAATTTCATTCGGTAAATTTTTCATAGCGGTAAATAATAAACGAAAATAAGTGATTTGCCAAAGGAAAAATGAGAATTATTTTAGCATTGAGGCAATCTTAGCACGCAAAAGGTCGGGTTTGTCTTTCTTGGAAGCGAGAATAATTTCCATTCCTTGGTATCTCTTTCTTGCTTTAGCGATATCGGATTGCTTAGCGAGATCGCTTTTCGTCAAAACGATAAAAGTCGGGACTCCTTCTTCATGAAGATAATCAAGTAACATCGTATCTTCTTCGGAAGGTTCTCTTCGACAGTCAATGAGGAAAATGCAGCCTTTTAAATAAGGGTTTTTAAAATAATCTTCCATCATTTCTCCAAATGAGACGTCTTCTTTGCTTCCATAGGAGGTGAAGCCATACCCAGGAGAATCAACTAAATAAAACGAATTGTCGATGAGAAAATAATTTAAATATCTTGTTTTTCCCGCACTTTTCGAAGAAAAAGCGATTTTTTGACCCGTTAAGGCATTGATTAAAGACGATTTCCCAACATTTGATTTTCCAACGAAAACGATTTCTTTAAGATTGTCTTTTGGACGGAACTCTTTCGAAGGTGCCGAGAGAATATATTTTGCATTTTGAAATTTGATGATTGCCATATTTTAATTATAGCAAAAAGAAAAGAGAAACCCCCGCAGGAATTTCTCATATTTCTCTTTTAAGCAACGGTATTTTCTTCTTTAAAGACGAAAGGCAAGACATCATCAACGCATTTCATGAAATGTATATCAAGCCCCTCCTTGACCTCTTTTGGAAGTTCATCTGCGTCTTTCTTATTTTCGTAAGGGACGAAGATTGTCTTAATTCCGCTTCTTAATGCCGCAAGCGATTTCTCTCTTAAACCGCCAATAGGAAGCGCTTTTCCTCTTAAAGTTACCTCTCCTGTCATCGCTAAGTTGTTATTAGCAGCCTTGCCAGAAAGGCAAGAAATAATCGCGCATGTTATGGCAACTCCAGCACTAGGCCCATCCTTAGGAATGGCGCCTTCAGGGAAGTGGAGATGAATATCGTTTTTTTCGAACAATTCATCGGAAATGCCGTATTTTTGAGCATTGGCTCGAACGTAGTCTAGAGCGATCATGCAGCTTTCCTTCATTACGTCACGAAGGTTTCCGGTTATCACTAACTGACCTTTGCCATGGAAATAAGTTGCTTCGATTGGCAATATATCCCCACCGAAATCCGTATAAGCAAGACCGGTAATTACGCCAACCTGCGGCTCTTTTTCTTTCTTCGTGTCTTCGAAAATCTCAACCCCTAAATATTTTTGAACTTGTTCTTTATTGATTGTCACAGGCTTTTCGATATTAGGATTTTTGATGATTTCAACGATGGCTTTGCGGCAACAAGATGCCACGAGTCTTTCAAGTTCACGGACGCCAGCTTCGCGAGTGTAGAACTCGATGATTTCTTTAAGGCCTTCTTCTGTGAAGACAATATCTCCTTCTTTTAGGCCATTCGCTTTCATTTGCTTAGAAATAAGGAAGTCTTCAGCAATCTTAAGTTTCTCGATTTCCGTATAAGAAGGAACTTCGATAAGCTCTAATCTGTCTCTTAATGGTCCAGGGACATTTTCAAGGTTGTTTGCTGTTGCAATGAATAAAACATTCGACAAATCATAAGGCTCTTCAATGAAATTGTCGTTAAAAGAGACATTTTGCTCAGGATCAAGGACTTCAAGAAGGGCGCTAGCTGGATCTCCGCGATAGTTAGAACCACCGACCTTGTCAATCTCATCAAGCAAGAAAACAGGGTTAACCGTGCCAGCTCTACTCATTCCTTGAATTATTCTTCCAGGCATTGAGCCAACATATGTGCGACGATGACCACGAATTTCCGCTTCATCGGAAACGCCACCTAAAGAACATTTATAGAATTTTCTTCCTAAAGCCCTAGCAATAGATTTCGCCAAAGAGGTTTTACCACATCCTGGCGGGCCAAAGAAACATAAAATAGGGGCTTTTAAGGTGCCAGTGGCTTGCTTAACAGCGAGATATTCGATGATTCTCTTTTTGACTTTTTCTAAGCCATAATGATCTTCATCAAGGACTTTTTGAACGTTTTCAAGGTCGTCATTATCTTCTGTTCTTTCAAACCAAGGAGCTTCTAAAAGCTTTTGAATATAATTTAAGATAAGTGATGCTTCGAGTGATCCTTCAGGCATCATATCCATGCGATGAAGCTCGTTTTTAACTTTAGCTTTAACGTTTTCAGGATAAGGATTTTTTTCGATTTTCTCTTTTATTTTATCAACATCGTTGAGATTATCGCCCTCTCCAAGCTCATCCTTAATCGCCTTCATTTTTTCGCGGAGGAAGTATTCCTTTTGCGATTTTTCGGCGCGTTCACGAACCTTATCATCAAGTTTTCTTTCGATTTGAGTGATTTCTTTCTTTTCCTCAAGCAATTTGATCAAGTACTTAAAACGTTCTAATACGCTTGCTTCGCCTAAAATAGCAATTTTATCCTCGGTTTTGAAATCGCCACTTTGAGCGATAATATCGATTATTTCCGAAGAACTCTTCTCATCTGACATATTAGAAATGGCCGATGCAGGGAAGCTATTATTAAATTGAGTTGAGGCAAAAAGAGAAGTGAGTTGGCCTATAAATTTAAGCTCTTCTGACTCATCTCCTTCGATATCTTCGATGATTTGCCCATCAGCAACATATGTTCCGTTATCGAAATGGATATTCGATAATTTAACGCGGTGACTTCCAATTATTTTTACTTTAACGGAGCCATTCTTCATATCCGAGGTCGAAGTAATGCGGCAAAGGGTTGCGACATCATAAACATCTTTGTCGATATCTATGTCATTTTTTGCTGGGTCTTTTTGAACGCCGACAAATAAAAGACTGTTGCATTCGCTTTTAGCCTTATGAACTGCTTCAACGGAATATAAGCGGCCAGCTTCGATGGCTTCTTGCGTGTTCGGAAAGACGACTAAACTTTTAGTAATCAAGAAAGGTAGAGTTAATGGCTCTTTTTTATTTTCTTTTGTTTCCATATAAAATTCCTCCTTTTCGTAACGTAAATTATAAGCAGACTTTTAGCACTGTCAATTGTTAAGTGCTAAAAACTAAAAAATAAGGCGAATTTCTTCGCCTTATCAATCGTTTAAAACGCTTATTTGGATTCTTCTTCTGTTTTAGAAGACTTCTTTGTTGTCGTTTTCTTTGCTGCTGTCGTCTTTTTGGCGGCTGTTTTCTTTGGAGCGGCTTCTTTTTCTTCTTTGACTTCGGCTTCAATTTCTTCTTTGGCGGATCCGTTATTAGCTAAAACGAATTCACGAACTTTGCGTTCAGAGAGTTGGGAGCGGAAATCTTCAAGATTTTTGGAGATGATATTTTTCACATCTTCTTCTTTCATCTTGTATTGTTCGGCCATCTTCTTAATTTCGGCATCGATATCAGCGTCGGTGGCGGCAAGGTTTTCCTTAATTCCAATTTCGTGGGAGACAAGGAAGTTCTTGATGTTATTCTCGGCGTTTAGGTGATATGTGGCGTGTAAATCTTCTTGTTTGGAACCAGTGATCTCAAGATATTGTTCGAATGTTAAGCCATTCGACTCAATCTGCTTTTTGAGATTTTCTTCCATTTGATGTGCTTCATTTTCGATGATTGCGTCATCAATAACGAAAGTGGAATTCTTGATGATTTGACCCATAACTTCGTTATAGAAGGCATTTTCAGCATCTTGGACTTTGTGAGAAAGGAGATGTTTGGTCTCGTGTTCTTTTAATTCGGCGACTGTGTTTACGCCAGCAATAGCGAGGTCTTTGACTGCTTCGTCTGTAAGTTCAGGAACTTTCTTTTCCTTAACTTCGTGCATGGTGATTTTGAATGTGGCTTCTTTGCCGGCTAATTCTTTGACGTAGTTAGTTGGGAAGGTGACTTTGATGTCTTTCTTATCGCCATCTTTCATGCCAACGAGTTGATCTTCGAATCCAGGAATGAATTGATTTGAACCGAGTTCAAGGCTGTAGTTGTTTGCTTGTCCGCCTTCAAAAGCTTTGAGTTTTCCTTCTTCATCGGCAAGGTAGCCATCGAAATCGATAACTGTTGTATCGCCGATTTTTGCTTCGCGTTCGGTAACGACGAGTTCGGCATTGTTCTTAAGAAGATTTGCGATATCGTCTTCAACTTCTTTTTCAGTGACTTTTGGGGCAACTTTGGTTGCTTTGATGCCTTTATATTCACCAAGAGTGACTTCAGGAATCAAAACGATGGTGTAAACAAGTTCCAATTCGTCTTTTGAAAGTTTGGTGACGTTAACGTTTGGACGATACATTGGTTGAAGTTTTTCTTCGGTGAGTAAGGAAGCGAAAACTGGCGTCATGACTTCATCGATAGCTTCATTCCAAACGGCTTGTTGGTTGATTCTTTCCTCGATAAGCTTGCGTGGAGCCTTTCCTGGGCGGAAGCCTGGAACACTAACTTTGCTAGCGGTTTTCTTAAAGGCCTTTTCTTGGGCGTTTGTCCAAAGTTCTTTGTCGACGTCAGCAACTAATTTGACGCGGCTTGGACTGATTTTTTCAATAGTGTGTTTCATTAAATGAATACCTCAATTTATTTTGCTAATTTTGCAACGTGATTAAATATACTCTATCTTAGGTTGGTTTCCAAACTAAAAACGTTAAATTTTTAAATTTTTTCGATTTTAGACTTTAATTTGCTCTGCTTTTTTTAGTGTTTCGGAAATTTCATCGCTAATTTTTCTAACGTCTTCTTCTTTAAGGCTGTATTTTGTAAGAAAAGGCGCCAAATCCATTTTTGAATGAAGATATTCCAAGGAAAGATTGACTAATGCTAAATAATAAAGGTTAAGATCTTTTCCTTTAAATGGATCAAGAGGAAAATCTTCAAACATATAATTGTTTAGAATGTTTTTAGCGATATTGTATAAAGACGGGTCTTTCATCTCTTTTTGGATTATGTAAAGAAGGTATTTCGCTTCTTTTCTTTCATATGGCAAGGTCTCATTCATTGGCACGATTCGATAGTCTTTGCCATTTTTGCTAAAGGAAATTTCTTTTGGATATCTCGCTTTAACTAGGAGCAATAAGCCATATGTTTTGACGATATTTGAATTTACCAAGGCTATCATTTTGACTATTTTTTGCGAATGATAAATGGTCTTTGCATCATTAAAAGATGATAAGATGGAGATTTTTTCGTAATCATCGCCATCTCCAAGAAGGATTTCCTCTATTTCATCATCGGAATAATTCGTTTTCAAAGAAGATTGTCTTTCGGAAAAACGAATGCTTTCATCGAGAGAGCGAAGATATTCCTCCACTTCTTGTGAGACATAAGGCAAAGATTCGAAATAGGTAGCGTCATTATAAGCTTCATCGTATTCGTTAAGAATAAAACGGAGCTCAAAATTAGCCTTTAGGCATTTTACTGGCGAAGCTTTCCAAAGAATATCTCTTTTTTTCTCCACTAAATCCATTGCTTCTTTGGTTTTTCCTAGGTTCA
>CAVKAU010000109.1:5550-5917 GCA_963654035.1 bacterium
GAAATTCGGCAAAAAAGAACCTCAGGATCATCATTTCCTTTGCTTAGTTCCAAAACTAAATCGTATTGCTTTTTGTTTAATAAAGTCGTTAAGTTGTCCATCTCCATTATTTTATTCTTTCCTTCTTTTTTTAAAAAGAAAAAAAGACAAACAAATCTAAAAAGATTAAAATAGGACATATGAAAAAGAACGTCTTGGTTTTTTCTTTATTCTTGTTAAGTTCGACTCTTGGATCGTGTTCGAATGCGAATAAGAAAATAACTTTTAATGAGGCGCTAGCCATTCTAAAGAAAATCGATAGACAAATTAATTACACCCCAATAACAAACATTCCTACTTCATACATCTTGAAAGAGGAAGTTTCTTC
>CAVKAU010000110.1:0-5669 GCA_963654035.1 bacterium
AACGATTTTCCATAAGCAAAACATAATTTATTGATGGTTAAGCATAAGTCATTTTATCGGTTCATCAACATATATTTTAAGAAGAGATGCGCCCATAAAAAATCAATCAACTTTTTTATTATGAAATGACAATTGTTTTTAAGTTTTGTCATTTGTCATTTTAAGCAAAGAAAAAGGAAGGAATTAACCTTCCAATTTCTCGAAAAAAGACTATATCAATGTTTCCACAAAGACCTATATAAATCGCTAGACAGCAATTTAGAGGCTGTCTTAGTCGGGAAATACTGCGCCATTTCCAT
Source organism: bacterium (assembly GCA_963654035.1). Lineage (GTDB taxonomy): Bacteria > Bacillota_I > Bacilli_A > RFN20 > CAG-826 > UBA4951. Next base: position 300 of record CAVKAU010000110.1, read on the forward strand.
TACATCGTTTGCAGATAAGTGTTCTTTTCTACAATAGTTAGCAAGTATCGAATAATTCTTCTTTATCTCCGTTAAAGGAGTCATAGCTATATATGATAAGAAAGCGTTGGTTGTCATATTGTATTTATCAATCTTGTAATATGGCTTTCTAAGAGTGAAACGTTTCTCAAACATATAAACATTTTTCTTACCAGAGGTAGCTCTATTAGTCATGATTTCAATATGATCGTCGAGGCTTACTTTTATGCCTTTTAAAGCATTAATAAAATTATCTCCAGTATAGAATCCATAGACCTCACCGTCCTTAGAAATATAACGAAGTTCGATGGCTTTCAAAGCGCTTGGTTCTTCTTTTCCTGGTAGGTAATAAACCCCATAAGAGTAACGATTTAGATCCTTACTTTTAGTGAGCCTTAGTAGCTCCTCTTTTACTGCTGCATCAGTCATGTTTTTATCATGAATATCTGCTAGGAAGAAGAGTTCTGACGGTTCAAATTTCTTTTGTATGTTTGTTAATAATTTACTTTGCACAATCGAATTATATCATAACCAGAAAAAAAGGTAAAAAGATAACTAGAAAAATTTTAAAAAAGCACTGCTAATCGAGTGAAAATTTGTATAAAATTTGTTCTTTTTTATTATTTTTTGGCAAATCTCGTTTCTTAAATCCAATGTAGTCTAGTCTTAAAAAATTGCGAAAAATTGCAAAAGAAAACCCATCTAAACAGACGGGTCAAAAATGATTAATAGCAGATTTTAAAGGCTTAGTTTTTGCCACCGATAGACATCTCTTTTATCAATGCATCAGGGATTGATCTAGAAAGATAATCGCCGGTGTCATTGCTAAGTGCTTTTATATCTTTTAGAACTTGTAGGACATTCCCTGAAAGAGTTATCAAGCTTAATGGTTCAGCAAATTTGCCATCACGAATCATGAAGCCTTCAGCTTGGCAAGAGAAATCTCCGCTGCTAGAGTCATAGCCGGTGTCAAATCCATCTACGCTGGTAATATAAACTCCCTCTTTAATATTAGAGATTATTTCCTCTTTGCTCTTTTTGCCAGGTTTAACGAATATATTGGAATATCCAATACCGATTTTGCCTACGCCACCAGATGCGTTGCCTGTTGTTTCCCTGTTTGCTTTTTTAGCAGTCTCGCGATTATAAAAATGCGTCAATAAAACGCCTTTGTTGACTATGCGTTTGTTGTAGGTTGCAACACCCTCACTATCATAGTAGACATAATATGGCCCCTTTAGTAATGGAACTTCGTCAACTGTAAGTTTTGGCGAAGCAATTAATTTACCCTCAAAACCTTCTAAAAAGGACGACTTTTTTTGGACACCAATCGAGCTATTTGCGGCAAAAAGACAGCCAATCATGATTCCAAAAATGTCCTTATCGAGCAAAGTTGGATACTTTCCAGAGGTACATTGGACGCTTCCAAGCTTAGATTTGCCATCTTTTACGAGGTCATCTATGAATTTATCCCTATCAATCTCACTGGTTGATTGCCTTATAATGCTCCTAGAAGCAGTCCTTGTATCCCCGTCGCACTTCAAAACTATGCTTGCAGCAACCTCGCAGATGTTGATTTTAGAGCATAATTTAAGGCCATAGGAGTTATAGAAACGGTTGATGTTTTCCTCTTCGACATATGTAACTCCCTCAACGTCACTAACTTCAGGATCAGCACTAGAAAGTCTTTTGTCGATGTCTTTTATGAAAGTGATCTTATCTTCTATTGACTGTTCTTGGAGTTCTTTATTTAGGAAGAATTTCTTCTTGTATTTTGGCGATCCTTCAAAGAAATCTAAACAGTCTTTTCTCTCTGATATAGAAGCAGTTTCAACGATGTTTTTAATAAGAAAATCAATCGTTGAATTTTCAACTAAGCGTGAGGCGCAGGAACCAAATTTACTATCATAAATCCCTGATGCGCAAACAAGAGATCCGCCTTCAATAACGTATGATTCTATATCACCATGATATATGGAAATGCAGGTGGAAGAAGACTTGTATATTTTCAAACATGAAGAACTTATTCCAGCTAAGGCAGCCTTTTCAAAGAATTTCTTTACGTTAATCATTCTAGTTTGCCTCCTCTCCCTCCAACAGTAAGATTTTTAATGCGAATTGTTGGCTGTCCAACATCAACAAATATCGTGCCAGATGAAGCCCCGCAAAGGCCCTCAGCAAGCTTAAGATCATTGCCAACTCTATCAATATTCATTAAGACTTCTTTGCCAGTTCCAGTTAAAGTGCAGCCCTTAAGCATCTCGCAAATTTTGCCATCGCGAATGACATAGGCTTCAGAGGCAGAGAAGTTAAATTCTCCAGTCATTGTATCAACAGATCCACCACCAAAATCAGCAACATAAATACCTAGTTTTGTGTCTTTGATTATGTCTTCTGGATTGTCCTTTCCCGGTGCAATATAGGTGTTAGACATCCTTGAGGTAGGCTCATCGCAGAATGATTCCCTTCTAGAAGTCCCGTTTGGCTCCATATTCAAGCGTCTGCCATTAAGTCTATCAACTAAGTAGTTAACGCATATGCCGTTCTTTATAAGCTGGTTTTTACGCGTTTTAACGCCTTCAGAATCAACATTTGAAGAACCCCATTCATTTGGTAAGGATCCATCATCGTATGCTGAAATTAATGGGCTTGCGATTTGCTTGCCGATACAATTAGAGAAAACTGATAGGTTTTTAGATGTGGCAGAGGCCTCTAAGGAATGTCCACATGCTTCATGGAACATAACCCCACCAAAACCATTGCCAACGATAACATCAAATTTGCCTTGTGGGCATTCTTTTGCAGTAAGTAAAGCAACAGCCTTTCTCCCAGTATCTATAGCAAGCTCTTTCCAATTCAATACGTTCTTAAAATAGTTCCATCCGGCGCATTTACCTGGTCCATGGAAAAATGATTGAGTTGAATTGTTATCTTTTGCTATCGCCGTAATAGTTAGTCGCCCACGCTCGTCTACGCTCTTGCAATGATTGGCAATTTCCTTATCGGCGTTCCAAACATGATACGTTTTGCATCTATTGTAGAAGCCAACGAATGTTCGAACGATCTTTTCGCTAACGCCTTTAGCATAGCTAGACGCAGCCTTGCAATAATCTACTTTTTCGGAAAGAGGAACATCATAAAGATGATCATCGATTTTATTAACTACTGGCGTACGAACGTTTTTAACATCCTTAACGAAAATAATTCTCTCTCCATTAAAACGGCGAGAAAGCTTATGGGCTAATTCCATTAAAGAAGAGCGTGATAGATCTGAAGTGTGTCCATAAACGGAATTAAAGCCTTTTAGGATACGTATTCCAACCCCGCATGATCTATTCACGGAAGAAGATTCAACGTGCGTGTTTTCAATCGAAACTTTGCTAATAATTGCATCTTCAAAATAAATTTCGGCATAATCCCCGCCAGTGGAGAGTGCCTCATTAAGAATATCTTTAGCTAAATTATTACTAATCATATTTTCACCTAGTGAAAGAGATTGTAACACAATTTCTAAAATATGTTCACTTATGAACATAAGCAATCTTGTTATAATATTTGCATGGATTATTGCTCCCTTTTAGAAAACGAAAGAGAAAATTTCAAAAAAACTCAATCAATCCTCGCTAAAAACGATATAAATTACATTGCAAACAAGGATTCTTTGAGGAACAAATTGCACGGTTTTCTAACCATTTCCTATTATCAAAGGGAAAAAGTTATAAAAACTGGCGAATTATTTTATGGTTATGTTTTCTCTGAATGGAATTCCACGCCGGAAACATGGCCGATTTCTTTAATTTTGTTCTCTCCGGAGAGAAAAATTGCTGAAAATCCTCTTATTTTTAGAGAAATAGTTGAGAAACTACATGGATTTTTAGAAATTTCGCCAAAAAACAAAAGAGAAAAGAAATTCAAAAAAACATTGTCTGATCCCTTAGCAAATGCACCATTTGAAATATTGCCATCTTCTATTTCCGGTGGCCACGTAATATATTTTTGTAAGGTTAATCGTAATATAAGTTTTGATTATTCTTTCAATTTGGGGTTAAATTTATTTATCGTCAATCCTGCAATATCAAAACAGATATTGTTTCTACCTCAACGTTATATGACTGAAACGTTTAGGAAATTATATCAAGAGCGGAAATTAATGCTCTAGGAGGAAAAATATGGTTACTCTTTCTTATTTAGGACATGCGACATTCAGAATCAAAACAAATGATTCTAGGGTCATTTATATCGATCCTTTTGGCGGACAGCCATATATGTACTCGGTGCCAGCTGATTTAGTGCTAATTACACATGAGCATTATGATCATAATGAATTGAAACTTGTTCCTTTAAAAACTGGTGCAAAAATAATTCGCAGCATCAACGCTCAAGTTTCTGGAACCTATAAAGAATTTGAATTTAATGGCATCGTCGTCAAAGCCGTCCCAGCATATAATTCTCATCACCTTAAAGATGAATGCGTAGGCTATATCATCTCTTTCAATGGCATTAAGCTTTATCATGCCGGCGATACGGACTTTATTCCGGAAATGAGAGATTTATTAAAGGAGAATATCGATTATGCTTTATTGCCATGTGATGGAACATATACGATGAATGTTGAAGATTTTGACAAGGCGATGGAAGCAATCAATCCAAAGCACGCAATCCCTATGCATACGCACGTTGGAATAGACTTTGATGAAGAGGTAGCAAATAAGATCAATACGCCTAATAAATTAGTAATGCGTCCAGGCGATGAAATAGTCTTATAAATTGAAATATTATGGAAGCAGCGAAAATAATTCGAAAAATCGCGGCATATATTCTTTTTGTCGGTGCCGCAACATGGTTCTTTTATGAAATGGTCATTCTAATGACTAGCATGTATATCGATCCTGGAAGTGATCGAACCGCTTATTACATTAACAATGTATTCAAGCCGTTCATGTATGCAATAATTTGCTTAGCCGTAATGCTTGTAAGTGAATTTGCCTTAATTGGCAAAGATAATAAATATATTACATCATTGATGTTAATTATCCTATTTGGTGTTGGCGAAGTTGTATCGATATTCATTCTCGTTAAAGGATTAACTTCTATTCCCAATAACAAAATATGCCAAGATCCATCATTCTTCTATTATGTTATTTTGCCTCTTATGGTTATTTGCCTTGCGGAAATAGCCTATGGCATAAGCATGTATATTTCTGACAAGAAAGAGAAGATAAAACTGCAAGAGGAAGAAAAAGAAAAAACTCTTAAGCAAGATGGAGTAAATCTTACAAAAGAGTAAAAGAAGGGATGCGTGTATTAATTATTCCTCGGAAATTTCCCCAGGGGCTTCACTAAACACAGGGC
>CAVKAU010000111.1:0-4244 GCA_963654035.1 bacterium
CTACAACAATCTTTATGCCGCTCACAAACAAATAGTGTTAACATCTGATCAACATCCTTCGAAGCTAAACGGTTTAGATGCAAGGCTCCAAACTCGTTTCACTCAAGGGTTGCCGTTATCGATTAATCAGCCAGAGTTAGAAACATGCGAGAACATCTTGAAAATGAGAATAATCGCAAATGGCTTAAATCCTGATGATTTCGATTCGGATGCATTATCATTCCTTGCTTCAAAATTTGGCAAAAATGTCCGTGAATTAGAGGGAGCATTCGATCGTTTGCTCTTCTACACCATTAATATTCAGCCAACGAAACATATCGATATAAAAACTGTCATGAATTCCGTTTCCGGCTTAATTAACGTCAAAGACGCGGAAGAAAAACTATCTGAGCAAAAAATCATTGAAACAGTCGCCGATTATTATAACCTCGCGCCATACCAATTGACGGGAAACATTCGTACATCGCAAATAGCAATGGCGAGGCATATATCGATGTATCTAATAAGATTATTGCTTGATACGCCATTCACGAAAATAGGCAAAGCATTCGGTGGTAAGGATCATGCAACAGTAATGAACGGTGTAAACAAAGTGGAAAAACAGTTGAAAACTGATGAGACCCTTAAAAAGGTTATAGAAGAGTTAAAGAAAAGGCTAAATTGTTGATAGCAATCGAATAAAAAGTGATACCAAAGATATTCAATGATACAATATGTATGCAGTGAAAAATCAAAGTTATCCACACTTTCCACAAAACATATATTATTAATACTATAAATAAAACATAAACAAAAAGGAGCAATGCATATGCGCTTAACGATAAATAAAAAGGAATTTCTAAAAGGATTACTAATTGCTTCTAGAGCTATTGCCTCTAAGAGCACTCTTCCAACTTTATTGAATTTCAAATTGGAGATGGGAGAGAACGGATTAGAGATAACCGCTAGCAACGAAGACATCACAATTTGGACACTCGTCCCTACCATTAAGGACGACAAGGAGATTGTTCGTAATTTCTCTTTCGGAACCACGTTAATTAATGCTCATTCTTTAACCGAAATCGTAAAGAAAATGCAAGGAGAAGAAATCTCCATTGAAATAATCGATGACAGAACTGCAAACATCGATGACGGATTCACGAAATATCGTTTGAATTGTCTCTTAGCCGATGAATATCCGGATATTGATCTCGAACAAACGGAAGATAAATTTGAAATTTCTTGTAGAGACTTAACAAAACTTGTTGATTCAACGGCTTTCGCTGCCTCTGATCAAAATAACAGGCCAATCCTAACGGTGATTAACCTTTGTGGCAAAAACGGTAAATTAACAGCAACGGCGACAGACTCCGCAAGATTATCAAGAAATTCGGCTGAGATTGGAGAAGATATCAATTTCTCGGCCAATATTGCTGCCAAGACGTTAGTGGAAGTAACGCGCTTGTTTGAAAACTCATCAACCGTTTCGATTTGCGTCAACAATTCGAGAGCGATTTTTAGTTTCGGGTACACAATCATCAAATCTCGATTAATCCCTGGCGATTATCCAGTTTCGAATGGCGTCTTCCCGAGCAATTTCAACTATCACCTTAGCATCAGCGCTAATGATTTGTTGAACGCCATTGATCGCGTTTCCGTCTTAGCGACAGACCGCGCTGCCATCGTTAAATTGTCAATGTCACAAAATGGTATCGAAGTGAGTTCATCAAGCGAGCAAATGGGGTCTGGCGCCGAAAGCATTCAAAATTTCCAATATCAAGGTGAAAGACTAGAAATCTCATTTAACGCTCTCTTCGTCACTCAAGCTGTTAAAGCGCTTTGCTCTGATGATGTAGAGTTCAAATTCTGCGGTGAAATGAGACCGTTCGTTGTCATCAATCCCAACGATGATCAAATGATTGAACTCATTACGCCAATGAGAACAAGATAAAAAACGCAAAAATCTTTAAAACGCGAATCCTCAAACACGATTCGCGTTTTTCTTTTTGCTATAAAACGCTTTTAAAGGCCTCTTAAACGCGATTTGGCATCTAGATAATATAAATTATCGAAAAAACGCTAACGTTAAAATTTGATATGTTTTTTCGTTTATTTCCCTTTATCTTCTTACTACTATGTAGTAAACTATTACAAGGGTAGAAATATGTCGAAAGAATCAAAAACAATCTCCATTTACACGGAATACATCACCTTAGGCCAACTCCTAAAACTAGCTGATGTCATTTTTGAAGGCGGAGAAGCGAAAGCTTATCTTGCCTCAAATAAAGTTTACGTCAACAACGAAGAGGATGAGCGTCGAGGAAGAAAAATACGTCCTGGAGACAAAGTAGAACTTCCGAATTTAATTATCAAAGTTGAACAACGATGATAATCACCCGTTTAGAACTGATAAATTTTCGGTCCTATCCTTCTCTGACACTCGAATTTTCGCCAATGAATAACGCTATCGTTGGCCCTAACGGGAGTGGCAAAACGAATATCGTCGAAGCCATTTACCTCCTGTCTTTATGCAAAAGCTGGAGAAATAATGACATTAGAACGCTTATTCGTCACGGAGAGGATTCCGCTTTCATACGCGCATACGTTAAAGAAGGCGAATCAAAAAGAAAGATCGAAATATTTATCTCTCAAAAAGACAAAAAAATCACAATCGACGGCAAGCCCATCAAACGACTTAGTGAGTTGTCTAGATTAGTTAATGTTATTGTCTTTGCTCCAGAAGATGTAAATGTCTTCAAGGATCCCCCATCAGTAAGACGACGGTTCCTTGATGTCGCCATCTCGAAGAAATATGTCGAATATCTATCGCTCATCGGTGAATATTCGAAAGTTCTTCAAGAAAGGAACGCGATTTTTAAGAAAGAAAAAATCGATCTCGTCTATCTCGATGTTGTAACCAATCAGCTGATAGCCCTTGCTGAGCCTATAATTCGTTATAGGAAGAAGTACATCGCAGAACTTAATAATGTTCTAGAAAAGGTTGCAAACGCTCTCTATGACCGCGAAAGGCGTCTTAAATTGGAATATCATCCATTCATAGACGAGACCAATTTCAAAGAGAACGCCAAAAAGCTTTACGAAGATAATTATTCTAGCGACCTTTTTAAAAAAGTGACTTCAAAGGGCATTCATCGTGAAGATTTCTCCTTGCTCTTGGATGATAAGGAAATTTCACTTTATGGATCTCAGGGAGAAAATAGGCTTGCCGCTATCGCCTTAAAGATAACGCCGTTCTTCTTAATCGACGATACGAATAAGAAACCGATCACCATTCTCGATGACGTATATAGCGAACTCGATGAAAAACGATCGGAAAAATTAAATCAGTTATTAGACAAGCTTGGTCAGGTATTCATAACTTCGACCGAATGTTCAATAAAAGGGGATGCCATAATAGACGTCTTCAACAAAAATGCCACAAGGAGGAAATGAAATGGCAGAAGAAAAAAAGAGCGAACAAGAAATTCTAGATGCCGCCAAACAAAGCGGAGCTAGTGCTGAATCTTTGCAAGAAGAAGATAAGTTTCAATACAAAATTGAAGAAGTGACTGACGAGAAGAAGATTGAAAAAGCCGATGCGAAATACACGGCTGAAAACATTCAGGTTCTCGAAGGATTGGAAGCTGTCAGAAAACGTCCTGGCATGTATATTGCTACAACGGCCAGTGCCGGTCTTCACCACCTCGTTTGGGAAATCGTTGATAACTCAATCGATGAAGCTTTGGCTGGCTATTGCGATCATATCGAAGTAACGATCGAAAAAGACAACTCTATCACCGTTTCCGATAACGGGCGTGGTATCCCTGTTGATATTGTTTCTAAATCTGGCTTGTCTGGCGTTGAAACTGCCTACACGATTCTCCATGCCGGCGGTAAGTTTGGCGAAGGAGGAGGCTATAAAGTCTCCGGCGGTCTTCATGGCGTTGGCGCATCGGTAGTTAACGCGCTTTCCACTTTATGCGAAGTCACAGTTCACAAAGATGGCGGAGTTTATTATGTTAAATTCGAAAATGGTGGTCATATTGTTGAACATCTAAGAAAAATCGACACATGTTCAGCGGAAGAACATGGCACGAAAGTTCATTTTTTGCCTGATCCAGACATTTTCACTGAAACAACGGTTTACAATTACGAAACAATCAAGAACCATTTACGCCAAATGGCCTTCTTAAATGGTGGAGTCAAAATCACGTTAACAGATTTACGTGGTGATACCCCCGTAAGCGAAGTTTTCCTTTATAATG
>CAVKAU010000111.1:4254-11957 GCA_963654035.1 bacterium
CGTGAATACGTTTCCTTCATTAACGCCGGCAAAACCTCAATTAATGAAGAAGTCTTATACGCTCAAGGAGCGGAAGAAGTTACCTTGCTTGATGGAACAAAAGAAAGAATTTATGCTGAAGTAGCATTCCAATGGACGGATTATTATAACAATGATGGCGTTTATTCTTTCTGTAACAATATTTCTACGAAAGAAGGCGGAACGCACGTAGAAGGCTTCAACCTCGCTTTGAATAGAATTATTAACGACTACGCTCGCAAAAATAAATTATTAGACGAAAAATCATCTAACTTTACGACAGATGACTGCCGTGAAGGCCTTACTTGTGTTATTTCCGTTAAGCACCCTAACCCACAATACGAAGGTCAGACAAAAACAAAATTAGGTAACTCCGAAGTCAGAAAGATTGTTTCTACTGTCGTCGGCAATTATTTATCTGAATATTTGCTTGAGCATCCAGCCCAAGGAAAGGTTATTGTCGAAAAGGTTAAATTGGCCGCTTCTGGTCGTATGGCCGCTCAAAAAGCACGTGAATCCACACGTAAGAGCGCTCTTGGCATCACAACCTTGCCTGGCAAATTAGCTGATTGCTCTTCTAAAGATCCAGCGGAATGTGAACTTTATATTGTTGAGGGTAACTCAGCCGGTGGTTCGGCAAAAACAGGACGTGACAGACGCACGCAAGCCATTTTGCCTTTAAGAGGTAAAATCCTTAATGTCGAAAAAGCAAATGAAGAACGTATTTTCCGTAATGCTGAAATCGGCAATATGATTACTGCTATTGGCGCTGGCATTCGTGAAAATTTTGATGTTAGCAAGATTAGATATCACAAAATCGTTATCATGACCGATGCTGATGTCGATGGCGATCATATCAGAATACTTTTACTCACTTTCTTCTATCGTTTCATGAAACCTCTTATCGATGGCGGATTCGTTTATATTGCTCAACCTCCGCTTTATAAGATTGATTACAAAGGTCAAGCTTACTATGCATATAACGATGCGCAGCTTGAAGAATTGAAGAAAGCCTTACAACTCAAACAAGGATATCCATTCCAACGTTACAAAGGACTCGGTGAGATGGACGCTCAACAACTTTGGGAAACCACAATGGATCCATCTGCTAGAAAAATGATTCGTATCACAATCGATGATGCAACCTTAGCTGACAAAGCCTTCACCGACTTAATGGGCGATGAAGTCTTGCCACGTAAGGAATTCATTTCCAAAAACGCTAAGTTCGTTAAAAATCTTGACATCTAATGAAAGGAGACAAATATGGCAGAAGAAATTAAAAATGAAAACGTCATTCCTGAGGAAGAAAATAATTCCTCAAATGATGAAGGGGCGATGGCTGGCATAGTTCCTGGATTGATTGATAGAGAAATCACGGAAGAAGTTCAAACAGCTTTCCTTAACTATTCAATGTCCGTTATCGAAAGCCGTGCCATCCCTGATGTGCGCGACGGTTTGAAGCCTGTTCAAAGACGTATTATTTTCGGCATGAACGAATCTGGTATGCAGCCAGGCAAACCATATAAGAAATCCGCTCGTATTGTTGGTGATGTCATGGGTAAATACCACCCACACGGCGACTCCGCTCTTTATGGCACGCTCGTTCGTTTGGCTCAACCATTCGCTATGAGATATTGCTTAGTCGACGGTCATGGTAACTTCGGTGACGTCGATGGTGATGAAGCGGCCGCTATGCGTTATACGGAAGCCCGTATGACAAAACTAGCTGTCGAAATGGTTCGCGATTTAGATAAGAACGTCGTTGACTTTGTCGACAACTATGATGGCACGGAAAGAGAACCTTCCGTTTTACCATCGCGTTTCCCTAACTTACTCGTTAACGGATCAGAAGGCATTGCCGTTGGTATGGCCACAAACATGCCAACTCATAATCTTACCGAATCCATTAACGCAACTATCGCTGTTGCGAGAAACCCAGAAATCACCCCATTAGAATTGATGCAAAATTATATCTATGGTCCTGATTTCCCTACTGGTGGCGTTATTCTAGGAAGACAAGGCATTCTTGATTATTTCACCAATGGTACTGGCTCAATCGCCATACGTTCCAAATATCACATTGAAGAAGCGGCTAATGGCAAATCTTCAATCATCGTTACTGAAATCCCGTATCAAGTAAACAAAGCCGCCATGATTGAAAATATGGCCGGACTCGTTCGTGATAAAGTCATTGATGGCATCACCGATATTCGTGATGAATCATCAAAAGAAGGCATACGTGTAGTTATTGAAGTACGCCGTGACACGATTCCTGAAGTTATTGCAAATAATCTTCTTAAGCATACGCAACTTCAAATTTCCTATGGCGTTATCAATCTTTGCTTAGTCAATGGCGAGCCAAAAGTCTTAGGGCTCGTTCAAATGATTCAATCTTATATTGATCATCAAATGGACGTTTTGACACGTCGCACGAAATTCTTGCTTAAGAGAGACACAGATCGCGACCACATTGTCGTTGGCTTAATACTAGCCCACGATAACATTGATGAGGTTATTCATATCATTCGCGGATCTAAAACCGATGATGAATCTGCAGCCAAATTAAATGAAGCGTTTGGCTTAAGTAAACCGCAAACAGATGCTATTTTAGCTATGACCTTACGTCGTTTAGAGGGCTTAGAACAAGAAAAACTTCAAAACGAACATATTGAGCTAACAAAAAACATCGAACATTATAATTGGTTGTTATCTGATAGCAAGAATATCCTTGATATGATGATTTCCGAATTGGAAGAAATCAGAAATAAATTTGGCGATGATCGTATTACGGAAATTTCCAATCAAGCTGCTGATATCGATAATGAAGATCTCTTGCCACAAGAAAATATCTTGGTTGTTTTAACGAAAAAAGGATATGTCAAGAGAATGTCTGATGACACTTTCCGTACGCAAAATAGAGGTGGAAGAGGCGTTAAGGGCATCACGACGACGTCTGGCGATCTCGTTCAATTGATGCTTCACACAAAAACACACACCGACATTATGTTCTTCTCTAGCTTTGGCTTCGTATATCGCTTACGTGGTTATATGATTCCTGACGGAGAAAGAAATTCCAAAGGCATTCCAGCCGTAAATCTTCTAAATCTTGCTCAAGATGAAAAGATTGTCGCTATTGTTCCTTGCGATGAATATGGTGAAAACGATTACTTATTCTTCGCTACAGTCAATGGTGTCGTTAAGAGAACTTCTTTAGGAGAATTCGCCTCTATCCATTCAAACGGTAAGAGAGCTATCACCCTCAAAGAGGGAGATGAATTGCTTAACGTCAAGAAGACACATGGACATGATTTGATTTCCCTTGCCTCAAGCAATGGCAAAGTTTGCTCATTCTACGAAGACGAAGTTCGTGCAATGGGAAGAACAGCCGCCGGCGTTACTGGTATGAACCTTAAAGATGGCTCACGCTTAGTCGATGTCACCGGCTCAATGGATGGAAATATCGCCCTTGCTTTAACCTCTAACGGATTTGGTAAACTATCTTATTTTGCTGATACCGATATTCAAAACGAAGACGGGACGACAACGCATTATGACGGATATCGTTTAACTTCAAGAGGAGCCAAAGGTGTATTCTCAATCAAAGATAATGGCAAGAATGGTTCCTTAACCGCTTTACGTGCCGTAAATGGCGATGAAGACTTAATCGTTATAACCAATAAAGGCATCGTAATCCGCACTCCACTTTCTCAAGTGCATATCGCCGGTAGAAATACCGTTGGCGTTAAGATTATTGCTCTTGATCCAGGAAATAAAGTCGCTTCTTTGACGATTGTTCCACACGAAGACGAAACGCAAGAAGATGAAACTTTCCCTGAAGAAGAAATCAATCCGGCTTTAGTCGGAGAAACCGAAGAAAATTCAAATCCTACGCCGAACGATGTAGCAGAAGGAGACAACGCCAACAATCCAACACCAAACGACGTTGAATAAAAATGAGGGTACTTATCCACTTTGATCCTGGGCGGAAAAAAGATATTTTCGCCGGATCACGTTTGAGAAAAAGCCTTAAAAACGCTTTGGAATTAAATGACGTTCAATGGGTTGATTCAATTTATGCATTTCCCGATATCGCTCATCTGATTTCACCGTTGGATGAGGATATTGCGAAAAACGCCAAAAACGAAGGCATACCTGTAGTTGTTTCCGCTTTATATTCCGAAGAAGACCCATCAGCCAATTTCTTAACGATTGACCTTCAAGGTCATCCAATTTTGACTCCTAAAGCAAGAAAGTTAATCGATTTCGCTGATTTGGTCTTCGTTCCTTCTTTAAGCGGAAAAGAAATGCTTGAAAAAGAATTTCCATTTAAACGTATAGAAATAATGACCCCAGGTGTTAATTCTCTTCGTTTTGAGTTCGCTGATGAAGCGTCAGATTTATCCTTTGTTCGTTATCAACGCTTTTCTAAAGATGATAAATATTATCTAACCATAGGAAATTACGCGGACGTTGAAACGATAAAAACGTTAATGACCGTCGCAAAATTTGTTCCTCAATCTCGTTTCTTCTTTTTGGGAGGCGGGGTAGGAGCAAAAGCTTCTTCATTAAAAACAATTAACAAAAAATCGCCGGCAAATTTAAGCTTTTTGCCAATAATCGACGAGGATTTGTATTGCTCGGCGTTGAAAAATGCTACTGGTTTGTTACTGTTTGACTCAATATTCGAAAATTCAATGGCCATTTTGGAAGCGTTTGCTTCAAAAACACCGGTGTTTCATGTTGGAAATTCGAATAATTCAGATGCTGTAAAAGAATATCCTAACGTCGTTACTAATTTCAATTCGGTGGAGAAAACAATCGATTTTCTTACTTCATTTGAAAAAAACGCTTATGAAGATACTATAATGTTGGGGTATCAAATTGCCGAAAAGAATAATTTGTCAGCGCTCGGTAAAAAACTAATCGATTCATACAAATCATTAATTCTTAAGGAGGAATAAAAATGATTGATGCAAAATTAATTGAAGCAAAGCCTGAATACGTCAAAGAGGCTTTAGCTAAGAAACTTTGGGATTTTGACCCAGAACCTTTACTTGCTCTTTTTCAAAAAAGAAGAGAATTAACAAAAACAGTAGAAGAAAACAAAGCTCAGCAAAATCGTCTCTCTAAATCTGTTCCTCAAGTTAAGAAAGAAGGAGGAGACGTTCAAGCGATCTTTGCCCAGGTAAAAGAACTCGCTGCAAAAAATAAAGACGCAGAAGAAGAGTTAAAGAACGTAGAAAACGAGATCAAATCTCAAATCGAAGTTCTTCCAAACTTACCAGATGATGATTTACTTGCCGGTGGCAAAGAAAACAACCATCCAATTTATTCTTATGGCAAAAAACCAACATTTGATGGTTTCACGCCAAAAGATCACGTTGAATTAGCCGAATCACTTGGCTTAATTGATTATAAGAGGGCCGCAAAAATATCCGGTACAGGTACATGGATTTATACTGGATTAGGCGCTCAATTAGAGTGGGCGTTGCTTAATTATTTCGTTTCTACTCACATTGCAGATGGATACACGATGATTCTCCCGCCGCATTTGCTTAACGAACAATCTGGATACACGGCTGGACAATTCCCTAAATTCAAGAACGAAGTATTCTGGCTTGATGGTGCCGAACCAGCTAAATTCATTCTTCCAACAGCTGAAACAGCCTTAGTTAATATTCATAGAGATGAAGTTTTATCTGAAGAAGACCTTCCAAAGAAATATTTTGCCTATACTCCATGCTATCGCCGTGAGGCTGGATCTTATAGAACCGAAGAAAGAGGCATGATTCGTGGCTATCAATTTGATAAAGTTGAAATGGTTCAATATACTACCGATGATGGCTCTGATGCCGCTTTTGACGAATTAGTCAAGAAAGCCCAACACTTACTTGAGGGATTAGGGCTTTGCTATCAATTAGACAAATTGGCTGCTGGTGATTGTTCTCACTCAATGGCTAGAACTTACGATATTGAAGTGTGGATTCCTTCTATGGGTATCTTCAAAGAGGTATCTTCTGTTTCTAATGCAAGAGATTATCAAGCGCGTCGTGGAATGATTCGTTACAAAGATAAAGATGGCAAGATGCATTTCTGCCATACTTTAAATGGATCTGGCCTTGCTACATCTCGTGTCTTCCCAGCTTTGCTCGAACAAAATCAGCAAGCTGACGGATCGGTTATTATTCCTGAGGTTCTTCGTCCATTCATGGGTGGATTATCAGTCTTAAAACCAATCAAGAAATAAAATACAAGCCTAACTAAAAATAGCTCTCAGAATTTAAAACTGAGAGCTATTTTAATACACGCATTGCTTATTTTATTCTAAATGGTCTGGCGCATCGTAATCTGATGGACTTGGACGTGATGAATCATTTACCTTTTCAGTGAAATGAACTTCTTGGATGTTTGAATTATTGTTGCTGTCATTTTTATTTAATGTGGCTCCATAGACAATTGCTAAGACGCTTACGATTAAATTGGTGAAGAAAATTCCTGCAATACCAAGAGAAATCCAAACGTATTTGCTGTATTCCTTCTTTTTTGATGCAAGAATGGCAAAGGTAATATTCAATCCGCAAGAAAGGGCTAATTCTACTGAACTCATATAACCAATAGCAGCCATGAGTTGGAGTGATGCTACGACTTCCTCATAAGTGTAATGCATCCCTTCTGCCGCGGTATCGTTCATTGTTTTAAGAACTTCTTTAACATATTCGTCATTTGCCGCTAAAGCGCTAAAAGAGAACCCCATTATCAACATGCTGACGAAACTTAAACCAGTTATAATCGCGAAAATTATTGCTAATATTTTTATTGCTTTCTTCATTTTGTTTCCTCCTTTTTTAAGAATATCATTCTTTGTAGATGAAATGAATATTATTGTTTTCGTATGAGACTATCGCTAACGCTCCATTTTTGATAGGAAGAGAGGGCGAATAGTGCCCTAAATCTATATCAAACAATATTGGAAGATTCGTATCACCAAGAATTCCTTTTACCGCTTCAAAACGATCTAAACCAAATGGCGCGTTGTCCCAACACAATGGACGGCCTATTAGGAACGCTTTCGCATTTTTAAACCATCCAGCTTCTTTTAATTGGAAAAGAGCACGTCTGATTCCGAGTGGCGAAAGATCGCAAGCTTCAATATACCAAATTATTCCTTCTGGATGTTTTGCGATGAATTCTTTCGTTCCATCGAACTTCGTTCCGCAAATATTAATAAGACAATCAAGGCATCCGCCAAGCAATATTCCTTCAACATCGCTATTCCAATTATATGGAGTGATTACTTTTTTACTCATGTAGCGAAAACGATGCAACGGGTTTATTTCTTTTTTGGCAGTTGGATCAAATTTCTTTTTGAAATTAGGCTTATTCCATTTTTCATAGCCGAAGAATTCTTTTTCCCCTTGCAACATTCTTAAAGAATCTAATTGATTCAAACGTAACGGCTTCTCGAAGAATGATGGAGCGCATGGACCATATATCGTTATTAAATCAGTTAAAGTGGTTAATGTATATGTCAAATGAGTGTTATCGGAGAAACCCATAAACCATTTAGGTTCAAGTGTTTTTATCTTCTCGAAATCGATGAATGGCAATATTTCATCCATGAGTTCTCCTCCTCCGACGGAAAGAATTAAAGATGTATCCGATTCATACGCATCCATGAATTCCTT
>CAVKAU010000112.1:0-4238 GCA_963654035.1 bacterium
CGTTTGGGATTTGCCTGTGCCTGGCGGGCCATCAAGAATGAAAGATTCGCCTTTTTCGGCATCATATATGGCCTTAATTTGGCTTGAATCAGCGCTTAAAGGCATAATGACATCATCGTTTTTAATCTCTTTGATATCTTTCTTCTCGGTTTCTATTTTTGAAAAATATTTCTCGCCATTAGCAAAGGAAGAAACAATTTCATTTTGCAAGAATCTTTCGCGATTGTATTTTAAGTCTGACCACATTACAAAGTGGGAGAAGGAAAATAAGGAAAGGGTTGAGGTTTTCTCGAAAAGCAGCCAATTCTTCATTGGGGCGATTATTTTTCTTACCTCATTGAAGATAATGCGAATGTCGACTTTGCCATCTTCTCCTTTTGGAATGGAGTTAAGAGAAGAGAAGTCAAGCCCAAAATTGGCCTTTAGATATTCGAATAAAGTTTGGTTGAAACTAAGATCTTCAATATCATAATCAAGCGTATAGCAAGCACCTGTTTTTCTTCTTGGAATTCTTACTGGCAAAAGCAATAACGGGGCATACATCGCTCCCTTAAAATGTGATGCAGACAATTCGTTATCAAACCATCTTATTAAGCCAATGGAGATGAAAAGAGGGTTACAACCACTTTCTTCAAGGGATGTATTAGCTTTCCTTGAGAGCTTTTTAGGCCCTTCATTTTTGATTCCTAAGTGGGAGAAGGCGAGAATCTGTTTCTTATCGAAAGCTTCTTTGATGATTGTTTTATTGGCAATATCATCGAAAGCGACAAGCCCTTTTCCCTCGATTGGATAAAGGCTTTCGATTTCTCCTAAGCTGATTCTATCGTTGTTGGATAGGAATTTCATGAATTCTTCGGCATCATCGACCATGATTTGCAAAGTTGATTCGCGGCATTTGAAATTAAGAAGTTTGTTCGAAAGATTTAAATCGAGCAATTTGTCTTCCCAATAGTCGTAACGGGTTTTGTTTTTCCTTGCTTCTTCGCTAAGGTATCTTTTCGCACTTTCATCGACTCTCGAAAAATCATTGGCGTTTTTATCTTTTAAAGATGGGAGAACAATGGTTTTTTCACCATTTTCTCCTTCTTTGAGGGAAGGAATTGGCCAAAATAGCTCATTACGGCATCGAGCAATATCTAAAGCATAATGAAAAGCCCTTGTTGTTAAAGCGTTAACTGCTTTATCCTTTGCTTCTTGGAATGATATTTTCTCGGTATTTGTAATGGCAGTTGTTTCAATGACACAAATGTGTTCAAAACCTTTAGAGATGGCATTAATGAGGGTTTGAGAATTGTCTTCAACGGTGTTTTGGAAATTTTCTTCCTCATCAAGCCAAGCGCCAACCATGGCATGGCCACTTAAGGTAATGATTATTGGGCGAAGACCAATCGCTTCAATAACCGAGGCAAATAAAAGGCTTGTGTCAAGGCAAGTTCCAGCACGGTTTAATAAGACGTCTCTAGGAAGCCTTACTCTTTGAAATATTTTATCGTAGGAAGCTGGCGGGGTTATATAACGGATATTGCATCTATTGAGCGTTTCATATACTGATGCTAAGTCTTTGAGGACTTCATTTGGATCATGGGTTAGGTAGCCGTTAAAAGCATCGCTTCCAAAATTTTCCAAACGATATTTGCTTGCAAGCGTAACGATTTCTTGGACCTTATCATCATTTGGCGTCACAAAAGACGCTAGTAATTGTTCCATTCTATCTTCCGAGGCACTAGCTTCAATCGGATCAAAACGAACATTAACACTATTAACGCCTAATACTTCTCCGACCTTTGAAATGAGGCTAACTCTAATTGAGCCAGGCATGCTTTCGGTTAAGGAATAAATCTTTAATGGATCAAGAAAAATTTCAAAACGGTTTACGAGAGTACCTCTATTTCCTTTTTCTAGGGAAGAAAGATGAATATTCGAAATATGCATGAAGTCTGGCACGACATCAAATTTAAGTGTTAAATCATAAAGGTCTTCATTGGAAAGATTCTTCAAGAGAATTGATTTTATAAACGAAAAAGGATTGAATTCGCTTACATGGGTCGCCTCTTTTTGCAAAACGTAGGCTTGATACGTTACATAATTTATTGTTTTAACAGCTTTAATTTCTATTGATGCGGAATTTTCTCCCATAAACCTTTTTCCCTCCCGTTGCTATATTTTAGTGTAGCATTTTTTGACTGCCTTAAGGCGATGAAAAAGAAGAAAATAACTTGCATTATTTTCATTAAAATTCCTTTGATTTGAAAAAGCTAAATTCAATCTTTTTCTTTGCCAAGATGAAGAGATACCTCTTCTCTTTCTTTTTCCAAAGATAAGCGATTGAAAATCATCTCTCCTTGGGTAATAAACCAGTAAGAGGAATCAGAATAGAATTGGTCATCTTCCTTTAATGACAAAAGAAAAGGGTAAGTTACTTTTATTGTTAATTCTTTTAGCAGCGTGGAATTCTTTTTAAAGTTATCTTCCTCATATAGCCAGCGCGAATGAAACAGGAAATTAAGGAAGTTCACATCATCTTCTTCCCAAAGGATATACATTTTCTCATTTACCCACAAAGAAAGGAGATCAATCGCCTTTTGAAAATGTTCTTTAAAAGAAGAGCTCTCTTTATCTAGGAGAGCTTCTTCATTCAAATAGGAGATTTCGAGAATGATATCAATTTTGAAATCTTCGTAATTCATATTATTAATATGCACGAGCAAAATAAGCGATAATCTTTGCTTTTTCTCCGCTTATAGGATCTTTTAATTTTGTATCATCAGGAAGTTTCTCGGCAATGCAACGAGCTGTTGCACCGTTTGTTTTTGCTTTGATGATATCCTCAGTTTCAGGTTTGCCATCATAAGCGAGTTTGACAAAACCGCCTTGTTTATCGAGGATAGAGGTTAATTCTTCTAAGCTTGACGCACTAGCGATATGAGCGTTGAGATTTTCAAGTGCTTTATTATACATTCTTCCATGAATGTCTTTAAGAATTGCTGGCATTTTTTGAGCAAGCTCGTCAATTTTGACGTTTTCTTTCTTGCCATCGACTCTCGTTGTGAGGATAGCAATGCCATTTTCTAGGTCACGCGGTCCGATTTCGATGCGAAGAGGGACGCCTTTCATCTCATATTGAGCAAATTTCCAACCAGGCGTGCGGTTTTCATCATCGTCAAGTTTGACTCTAATGCCTTGTGCTTTAATTTCATTGTAAAGTTTTCTACATGCCTCAAGTACGCCAGGAGTCTGCATTCTAACAGGAACGATAACTGCTTGAATTGGGGCGACATATGGAGGTAAAACCAAACCATTGTCATCGCCATGTACCATGATTATTGCACCAAGAAGTCTTGTGGATACTCCCCAAGAAGATTGATAAGGGGTTTCTAAAGCATTCTTTCTTCCCAAGAAGGAGACGTCGGCCGCTTTGGCGAATCCTTGGCCAAGGTAATGGGAGGTTCCGCTTTGAAGGGCTTTTCCATCATGCATCAAAGCTTCAATTGTATAAGTTGCCTTAGCGCCAGCAAATCTTTCGTGTTCGGTTTTTTCGCCAACTAAGAATGGAATGGCAAGCAAATCTCTTCCTAACTCATTATAAACATTGAGGATTGATAAGGTATTTTTGATTGCCGCTTCTTCGGTTTCGAAAATACAGTGTCCTTCTTGCCAAAGGAATTCTGAGCCACGAAGGAATGGGCGGGTTGTCTTTTCCCAGCGCACTACCGAGCACCATTGGTTATAGCAAAGAGGCAAATCGCGGTAGGAAGTAAGTCTCTTTCTGAAAAGTTCAGAGAAAATAACCTCGGAAGTTGGGCGAATAACAAGAGGATCGGCTAAAGGTTGTCCTCCGCCGATTGTTGCAACCAAGCATTCTGGGGCAAAGCCTTCGACATGCTCTTTTTCTTTTGCGAACAAAGATTGAGGAATAACCATAGGGAGATAGACATTATCTGCGCCATTTTCTTTGAAACGGATATTGAGATAATTTTGAATCTCTTCCCACATCGCATAGGAGTAAGGCAAATATTCGATAAAACCTTTGACGGCATAATATTCCATCAAATCAGCTTTGCGGCATACATCGGTATACCACTTAGCGAAATCAACGTCTCTTGACGTTATTGAGTCATTCTTTTTTTCCATAATTATTTTCTTAAGCCTTTCATTTCGTTTAAACGTATCTCGTCTTTTTCTTTTAATGGGAGGAAGCCATTTTGGTAAGGTCCAAACTGGCTCGATGACACATAATC
>CAVKAU010000113.1:0-2202 GCA_963654035.1 bacterium
GTTACTCCATATTTAATCCCTAGAGTCTTAGATATTTCGGTTTTTCCGCTTGCTGATGCACCAATTAATAAAATCATGGGCTAATTATAATCCAAATGAAAAAAATTAACATTCATAAGATAATTTTTGTCTCTTTTTCATAATTCCCGTCTTTATATAGGTGAAAGGTAAAAAGGAGGAAATGAAAGATGAAAAAAAGAGATGCAACCTTCTTGATTTTATTGCTACCTTCTTTAGTTGGGGCCACCTACGTAGAGGAGACTCATCCATTAAACTTGAATAGCACGGAGTGCGTGACAAGCAAAAATTGTGATGATATAACAAACAACTATGGTTATTTTGAAGAAAATAGTGAATTTCCTACATTACTCGGTGACCCCAGCACTTGGGAAATGACGCTTAGATTCTATCGAAATACAACGGCAAAAATTCAAATACGTTTACTATATTGCTATGGGCAAGGGATAAAATTCAATTCGAATCAAAGTGGCTGCAATTATTATACGGTTTACGAAAGTGGGTTTACCTCAGGGAAAATAGGAACATATTTTAATTGTACTTTTTCTCTTTCTGAAACGCTAAAAGATCATGGAATAAAAACTGATTACCTAAACAATATTTATACCAATTACTTTTATTTAGGTTTTTATGTCGATGAGCATAACGGTTCAGCAAAAGGTAAATATTGTTATATCACGATTCCAACAACCTACGCTTCAGGAAAACATTACGTTATGAATGTTGGAAAATATGCCACAAACTATAATTGCTATCCTGATGCCGACAACAATAGTAAAAAAGAATTTCACAAAAGAGTCTTTTATGGCGGCAAAAAGTGGGAAAAGAATATTCAATGCGTAGGCGGAGGAACCTTTACTGATTGGCGAGACTTTCAAAATGAAGAAAGAGGGGAAATTAATTCTTCATATTTTTCTTTGCCCTTAAAAATGGAACTATATGGTCTAACGAGAGCAGATCAGCCTTCGTTAAATATAAAAGATGAAGATGCCAACCTATTCATTTACGATGGTTATGAGTATTACAATTTAGGCACAGTAACAAAGGGATATAACGGAAGCAAAGGCTACAAAATACCGATAAAGCTTACTTTCACCGGCCGATATTATGTTTTAAAGCCAAGAAAGACATTTTATATAACTCCAGATTATAGGAATGTTTATTTCAAAGAGACTATTCCGGCTAATGCCAAAAATAGAGATTTTGCCACACAAAGCACTTATATACCAATTCCAGCGATAACAACAGCAAAACCAGTAACATTTAAATTCCAAATCGAATTATTAAACGCTGGTCCTCTGGGTTTGGTGGACATCATAGCGTCATTTTCCTTTACAAAAAGCAAAAATTATTTTGGCTCGCATATTAATTCTGATTATTACGTTGAGGAAGTCTACTAATATGATGAACTATTTTCTAGTTATTTTGGTTGTGACTTTTTGTGCTCAAATGTATTCATATACGGCAAGTTTAGGAAAGGTAAGGAGAGTTTTTGATGGACTTGATTATTCAGTTGTTCAAGGGTGCGTTAACGGAATAAATAAAGGAAGCCAAAATCAATGTGGGCCATATTTTGTTTATCCTTTGCTTAAGAGTACAATTGAACAATATTTCGTTTTGAACTTGAAGCCGGCTTACAAAAGAAACCAGTTTGATTATGAAATAACTTTAACCGATCCGTATTCATCAAACAACGAGCAAAGCCAATGTTACAAAGGAGCAATAATTACTTTTCAAATTAATTATTATCAAGGCTGCGTTTACTCAAATCAGAAAAAATTTATTATCAAGGAGAGAACATAAATGGCAATCGATTCTTCAACATTTCTCGAAACTTCATTTCTTTCTCCGATATTGTCGATGGAGGGAATTACGGATATTTCCTATAACGGCTCATCCCTTTATTACGTAACAAATAAAGAAGGAAGAAAGAAAAGCGACATTAATATTACCAATGATGAAGTGGGGGCGTTTCTTAGGCAACTTGCCAACACCTCAGAGAGACAATTCTCCTATTTAAATCCAATATTGGACGTTTCCTTTGGGCTATATCGTCTTAACGCAGTTAACTCATCACTAGCAAGAATGAGAAATCAAAAGGTATTTAACTTTTCTATAAGAATAGAGCATGGTGGATGCCTAATAGACGATAATTCATCATTTTTAGATGAAGAAAGCAGAAAA
>CAVKAU010000113.1:2212-3119 GCA_963654035.1 bacterium
GGCTTAACGGGATCAGGAAAGACGGAGTTTGAAAAATATTGTCTTTATCATATGAAAAAAGATTCAAGGGTGATTGTTATTGACAACATTGAAGAATTAGACATGCTCGAAATACCGTCTTTAGATTTAAATACATGGCTAGTTAACGAACAAAATTCAAAAGGAGCAAATTTCTCTTCTTTGATAAAAAACGCTTTAAGAAATAACCCTGATTATATAGTTGTTTCTGAAGCTAGGGGTGAAGAAATGCTTGATGCCCTAACGAGTGCGATGTCAGGCCACCCAATTCTGACGACGATACACGCAAAAGACGTAGCGGCCATGCCTGATCGTGTAGCAAGGCTAGCAATGATGGGCAATCCAAATCTAAAAAAAGACGAATTAATGGATGATATTGTGCATCACCTTAGATATTACGTTTATATCGCAAAGGAAATGAATGAGATGTTAGGTGTAAGAAGATATTTAAAATCAATATCTTATTTAGATGAAAAAACTTTAAAACTGATCCCCTTATACGAAAGGAAATCTTATGAAAAATAGACTTATTATATATGCTGCAATTTCCTTACTTTTTGGAGGCATATGCTATTTGCTAACAAACAACTTTATTTATATGGCACTAGCGATTGTTCTTGGAGTAGCTGTATTCATAATTTTAATCGAACCTTTAATAGCTAAATATATGAAAAAAATGAAAAAGAGCCAAGAGGTGTATAGATTTATTAATTCATTCGTAATTTCCCTTTCGGCGTCAAAATCTTTAGAAATTTCATTAGAAAACGCGCTAATCGATCTTGATGAAGAGGAAAAAAAGATAATGGAAACAATAAACGATAAAGGATTCGAAGAGAGAATCGAATACTTAAATAATTATTTTAAGTCAGACATTTATAAAGTCTTTCTC
>CAVKAU010000114.1:0-2048 GCA_963654035.1 bacterium
ACTATGCGGACCGCTTATTGGCGGACTTGCCGGATCTCTTGGCATGGGTTTTTGCGATTTAGCTTTAGGATATGGCTGGAATACGTATCTTAGAACTTTCATCATCAAATTCCTTTTTGGCTTTGTTGTCGGTCTCCTTTTTAGGATTTGTTTGAAAAAGAAATGGAATGGAACAATCTTGCTTGCAATTGCGACAGGCGTTGGTTTTCTTTCCTTTGGCTGGATTTTGTATGGATATCTTACTAATGGATCGGGCTATTCTTTGACTGCTCTTATCGCATCTTCTATCCTTGCTGGAATCATTCTTATTTCCTTAATTGCTTCATTTTGGATGCCATCCTCAACTAAATGCCTTCTTTTTTCTTTAGTTTGCGGCTTGTTAGTCAATGTTGTCGGAGAATTCTTCTTACGCATCCTTTTCTCGCTGGCCTTAGGAACAAGTTTTGACGCGGCATTTATTACTTCGGTAAGCAAGCTGCCTGCCGCTTTATTCACCTCAATTGTCACGATTATTCTCGCTTTGCTTTTCTTCTACCCTCTTTATTTTGCAACAAGAAAACTTAACGAAACCAACGATTTGAATGATTATATCCTTACCAATAAGAACAAATAGGATTATCATTCTTTGGTATGAAGATTGATAAAAACAAATATATTCATCAAGCCCATCATGACGGCAAGAAACATCCAATAAAGAACTATAATTTCTTCGGTTTCACGATTTTTGATATTTTTCACATCGTCTTTGGCATCACCTTGATAATCATGTATACCGTTCAAAAAGGCTCTGCCACAAAAGATGAGGTCCTTGAATTGAATCAAGCGATATCATATGAATGTATCCAACTGATTTTCGCCATTCTTCTTTTTACTTTCGTTGATGGAATTGCCGATATCTCAAAAAAGAAAGAATTAATTGGCATTCAAGGGCTGTCCACCCTTTACCTTTTTGCTTGGGTTGTTGTCGCTGGCGCGATGCTAACCCCCGAGCTAATTGTTTTGCCTGAGAAGTTACACACTTCCATAACAACATGCAATGTCTTTTATTTCTTAGAGCTTTCTTGCCTTTCTTTGGCCATATTCACTTTTGCATTTACCGTTTTCTTCTCAAAAGAAAAAATTATTTGGGAAATCTTGATGCTTGTTGGAATCTTTTTTATTGCCTTAAGCGTTCCTTTTGGAATAACTCAGTACTATCTTCCTTTTGAAGGCCATATCTCAATCCTTGAAACGATATCCAATCTCGCTGCCCTTACGCCAGTTATTTTCTGCCTTGCTTCCCTAAAAGACGTTAATAAAGCAATAAAAGAAGATAAGAGTCAAGAAAACTAAGCAGCAATGCGTTTATTTTCCTTTAATTAAGAGTTGTTGCAACATATAATTAACCCCGTAAAAATTAAAGGAATATTGCATATGAAATCGAAATTGAAATTTATACCGGCATTTAGCCTGATTCTTCTTTCAGGCGCGGCTTTAACTAGCATATTAACTTCTTGCCAATTTGGAACGATTGACCCAAAAGCGGCCGACCTTTCAAGTGAAAAAGAGGGAAATCTATATATGGGCAAATCCTCTGAAGATGGAAAAGATTATCTCACCTCTAGCATCGCCAAGCTTAAATACAAAATGTTAGATGATGTTCCATATGTGACATTCGGTAATTTCATTTCATCTATTGCTGGCGAAAATAGCTACATTGATGATTATAAGAATGGTGCCTATATTTTTAATATCGGTAATGAATTTGAAGTATCAATCGACACCACCAAAGGAACGATGACATTTGATAAATATGAAGGGTTCATCGCCGCTTTAAATCAAAGCCCAGTTATCAATAACCTTGCTACCACAGTAAATACCAAAGGAATTTATCTTTCTGTTGGAAGCAATTCAACCTATAACTACCCAGGAAAAACAGTTTTTGATATCAAAGGAGCCGATCTTGATATCATTGCTGATGGAGATGATATTTATCTCCCATTTTCCGTTTTGAACTCGACTATTTTCGAATCCATCTCCACCCCATTTGCCTTTAATGGGGATGATTT
>CAVKAU010000115.1:0-2441 GCA_963654035.1 bacterium
CCTTAAATCTAGGATGGCAACAGCAAGATAAATAAGGATAAAAACGATGAAGATAACAATCGCTGAAATCGATAACGTATTCATTTTTTCCTCCTTTCCAAAAAAATCTTAATTATTTATTTAATCTGTCTAACTCGTTTTGAAGAATTCTTGTTTTGCTAGCGAGAATAGTTTCCAAATCGCCATTTTTCATTTCTGAAATAACTTGGCGGAAGCATTCTGAGAACTTCGGATAGCCAACAGTCGCAGGACGTTCTTTGCCACTAACTGCAAGTTGTTTAATCAAAAGTTTCTCCGGATCTCCGTCAGCATATGATGTTTCAACAGATTTTCTAGCTGGAACCATGCCTGTGGCATCAGTGATGACTTTGCTTGATTCGGTGGATGTTAAGAACTTTAAAAGCAAGGCAGCTGCTCTCTTATCGGAAGTGCCATTATTTGTAATGCCAAAGCACC
The DNA here is from genome assembly GCA_963654035.1 of bacterium. Classification (GTDB taxonomy): domain Bacteria; phylum Bacillota_I; class Bacilli_A; order RFN20; family CAG-826; genus UBA4951. Next base: position 457 of record CAVKAU010000115.1, read on the forward strand.
AAGAACCAGTTGCGCTAGCGGCTACTGTTTCTTTTGGATAAGGGAGAAGGCCCCATGAATTACGATCCGGGAATGTTGTTGGATACTTATTATCGAGATCAGGAATTGTCCATCCAGAAGAAAGATACATACCAACCCTTCCATCAAAGAAATCGGTTGAGCCAATTGAATAAGAGGTATAGCCATCGGTTACAAGTGATTTCAGGAACTCAAAACCTTTTTGGGTATTTTCGGAATCAAAATGCCCAGTCGCCGTAAAACCGTCAGCGGACACATAATCACCGCCAGCTGCATAGATAAATGGATAAAGCATGTATGTTGCCGTTTCGTCTTTTGTCGCATCGAGTCTCATATCAACGGCAGTAACAACTTTTCCAGAATTTTTCAATGAAGCGCAAACGCCTTTAAATTCCTCAAAAGTCCAAGGATTTTCTGCCGTATATTTCGAAACATCGATTCCTGCCTCAGCAAAAATCTTTTTGTTATAGAAGAAACCAGCGCTTGATTCTTGAATTGGGAGACCGTAAATTTTTCCATCATATTTGTTGATGGTAAGGAAATCGTTTATTTCATCATCCGAAAGAACCTTGCTAATGTCGATTAAAAGATCACTAGCCGCATATGAAGCGCAGTTTGGGGCATCGAAGGTGACAATATCAGGCAAAGAACCATCCGTTTGCATATTTGTTAATTCAGTTTCATAGCTTCCTGCACCAGTTGTTCTCGCCTTATAGATTGCAGACACTTTGATTCCGTTATCTTTATAAGCGGCATTAAAAGCATCGATTCTCTTCTTATAAGCTTGCCCTTCTGCTGATTTGGCATCAACGTGGAACATAATTTTTAAGTTCTTATTTCTGACTGTAGCATTTTCGGAATCGTTTCCAAAATCAATGCTATCACCCGAGCCCGTTTCCCCTCCGCATGATGCGAGTAAAATTGTTGGTAAAAGCAACGCGATAATTTTTCTAAATTTCATAACAAATCCTCCTTATTTAGTTGTTTCTCCGATTATTAAAGAACATGGTAATTTGGTGATTTCGTTTTTAGCTTTCTTCCCCTCGATTTTTTCGAATAAGGCTTCGACAGATTTTCTTGCAAGCTCTTCGATTGGCTGGGCTAAACACGTAAAATGAGGCGGTATCTCTTTAGGAGAGAAATCTCCATCATAAGAAACTATTTGCACGTCTTCTGGAATCTTGTAACCCCTATCGGTTAATGCATTATACAAAGATATTGAAATGGAATAGCCTGAGACAAAAATACCATCAAAGCCTTTGCATTTTTCAAAGAAATGCTTAATTGGAGCGTCTTCTTCACCATGGAGAATCGCTTCATTAACGCTCATTTCTTCAAGGCCTAATTCCTTTATTTCATCTTGATAAGCTTTATAACGCTCATTAACTTCGGAAGAGACTGGTGCTTTAGTGCCTAAATAGGCAATTTTTCTGCAGCCTTTTTCGTAAAGATAACGGACGCCTTCTCTTGAGGCATCGTAGTTATTAGACGTGATTATTGGAATATCCTTCCCTAAGTGACGGTCTATCGTGACGATGTTTAGGCCTTCAGTCTCGCTTTCTTCGTGATTGAAGTGCGTCAATAGAATCGCTCCATCTACTTCTTTACGGCTAATTTGCGAAAGGATTTGGCTTTCTTTTTCGATTCTTTGTTGCGAAAGGACAAGAAGGATCGAATATCCTTTTTCATCAGCGGCTTTTTCAACGTAATTGCAAAATTTTGCAAAGAATGGATGCTCAATAATTGGAACAAGTAAGGCGATTAAGCCAGTTTTTTGGGAACGAAGTCTTAATCCTGAAGCGTTTACCGTATAGCCAAGTTTTTTAATGGCTTCTTCAACCTTTTGCCTGGATTTTTTTGAAACGCTGCCAGAATTATTTATAACTCTGGATGCAGTTCCAAGGCCAACTCCTGCTTCTTTGGCAACATCTTTAATCGTATAAGTCATTTCTTTGCCTCCTTATTTC
>CAVKAU010000116.1:0-2531 GCA_963654035.1 bacterium
TTCATCGACATTCCCTTAGGATTCATAAATTGCATATAAACGAACACAAAAATCAACAAAACGATAAGAATTATCGACTGAACTATAATGAGGATTGATTTATTTGAATTGGCTTTAAGAATGCCAAATAACAGTTGACCGATTACTCCTCCTATCGCCGCACCAATTCCTAAAAGAACCGACGTTTTGTAATTAGGGATTTTTTCTTTTGATATAACCCTTTTGGTGATCGAGGTCAAAGCAACGAAAAGAACGCAAAAAGAAGATATCGTATTAGGATTGAAGAATTCTCAAAATAAGAAAAAGCATCAAGAGCCGGACGGATGATTACTCCTCCGCCAATTCCAGCCAAAGCTCCTATCGTTGCAGCAAACAGAATGATGATGGAAAACAAAAAGTAATAAATCATAGATTTATTTTAGTTGTTTTGTTTCGTATTTCAATGTATATTTATTTTATCTTAAAAAAGTCTTTCGTTTGTAAGTTTTTAAACTTTCAAACAAAATTCCAAAGGAGATAATCATGAAAATTAATGCCCGTGAATCTGAAATAGTCCAGCTTGTTGATCAGGAGCAAAGAATATTAGTTAAAGATTTAGCGAAAAGAATGAATGTTTCTGATGTTACAATACGTAAGGATCTTGATAAACTAGAAAGTTGCGGAATAATTATAAGACGTCATGGCTACGCTTTAAAAAAGAACACGGCCGATATTACGAATAGGCTTTCGATTAATTATGAAACGAAATGCCGAATTGCAAAAAAGGCCTGCTCACTGATTGATGATAATGAGACGGTAATCATCGGTTCTGGTTCCACTTGCGCTCTTCTCGCCGAAGAAATCGCCAAAACGAAGCCGGGAGTAACAATCATCACTAATTCAATTTATATTGTTGATCACGTTTCTAAGCTGGGAAACAACAAAATCATTTTGCTTGGAGGAGAATATCAAAAAGACGCTCAGGTTATGATTGGGCCGTTAGTCCGAAGCTGCGTAAAACAATATTTTGTTAATAAGATATTCCTTGGCACTGATGGTTTTATGAAAAATGTTGGTTTTATGGGCTCTAATACGCTTAGAACCGAAGCTATAACAACCATGGCGGAATCCGCTTCAAACATCATTATTCTCACTGACTCTTCTAAATTTAACAAAAAGGGGTTGTTAGTGCAGTTCCGCGAAGCCCAAATTCATCAAATTATCACCGATAAAGGAATTAGCGATGATTTAAAAGGGTTCTTCGTTAATCACGGAATTAAGCTAATCACTGTTATTTAATCGTTTAAAAACATTTAAAAAGCATCTCAAATTAATGAGATGCTCGTTTTTTTGTTTTAGAGATGACTAGCCTTTGATTGCTTTTGCTGCTTCGACAACGTAGGAGAAGTCAACTGCATCAGCGACTGTCTTCTTGATCTTTTCGGCATTAGCGCCACTTAAGGCGGAATTTCTGATGTTTTCTGCATAGGTATAGCCTTTTCCAGTTGAGGCGCCACAAAGTTCAATTTGTTTCTCAGCGCCAAGCCATACGGCGATATCGGTGACGATGTCTTTTGCAAGCGTTGCTTGAGCCGTGATTGCTTCAGTGGCTTTAGCGGCAGTTTCTGGATCTTTTTCTCTCTTATCCATGCCTTTTACAAGGCCTTTCATGAATTTTTTGAATGTTTCTTCATGATTCTTGAGGAAGTTGGCGTTAACTGCCCATGTTGATGGAGTATAGGACTCAGACATGTGCGTTGACGTTTTTGCAACTGTTTTGAATTTTGTTGTGTCTTTTTCGAGCGTTGAGGCAACTGGGGCGAATGCGACGCAGAAATCAGCGCTTTCTTGTTGCATTGTCGTTGGGAGGTTGGCGGTAGTAGCGTTAAGAATCTTAACTTGATTAGCTTCGTCATTATAACTGCCTTCATCTAAGCCAGCAGGAAGTTTCTTCGCACCATCCGTATACCACATCTTCTTTCCTTCTTCGAGCTCGCTATTAAGCTTGTTAACTAACGAAGACCAGAATGTTCCTGGAGTGGTGGTAAGATCGAGGGCTACCGTTGATCCTTTAAGAGCTGCGACTAAATCAGCGTGGGATGAGGCTGTTGTTAAATTTTTTCCTCTTCCTGTGGTTGTGGCAATGAGGCGGTCATCATCGGTGAGGTTATCAAGAGCGATGAGCTTCATTGTGGAATTTTCGGTGAAATAGTTCCAGGCGACGCCGTTTCCCAAGAATACGACATCTAATGTGCCAGCAAGAACTGATGTAGCGAGGTTTGGACCGCTAGCGATGGAATAATCGGCTTTGATTCCGAATTCTTCGAAGTAGCCTTCGTTAACGGCAGTCATTCCTGCCGCCGCACCGAAATTGTTTTGGAAACCGACTTTAACGGTTTCAAGATCTTTGTTCTCGCCACATGAGGCAAGTCCGCCTAAAGCAAGAAGGGTGCTTCCTGCTAAGGCAAGTAGTTTTTGTTTTGTCATTTTTTTCTCCTTTTTAGATATTATTTTTAAAACGAATCTCTTCGTTTAATGACCTAATGTAATCC
>CAVKAU010000117.1:0-3669 GCA_963654035.1 bacterium
AAAATGAACAAAGAATACGTCGACGCTTTATGGGAAAGACTAATCAAATCATTCAAAAAAGTCTCTTTGGGAAAAGAAGCTGAAAATCAAGTAAGCGTTTCAGCGGGCTGCACGATATATAACGGTGATTGCGATGACGATTTCAACTCCCTTTATAAAAAAGCGGATGACGCTCTTTACGTCTCAAAGAAAACTGATGGTTTCAAACTTACTTTCAGCGATTAAAATTTTTTGAGCGTTTTGTTTCATAAAATAATATAAACGAAATATAGTATTAAGTATGAAGATTTTTTCTAATGAGCATTTTACTGGCGAAAGAGCACTATTCAAGCAAAAAGACGTTAAGGTTATCTCCTGCCTTTTTGATGATGGGGAGTCTCCTCTTAAAGAAGGAAGAAATATCAATGTTTACGATTCGATTTTTGGTTGGAAATACCCTTTATGGTACGGAGATAATCATTCAGTCACGAATTGCAAATTCCTCGCAAGCGAAAGAGCGGGAATCTGGTACACAAACAACTCGACATTCAAGAAATGCGTCTTTATCGGGCCAAAGAATTTTAGAAGATGCAAAAATATCATTCTAGATGACATCGTTTTTGAAAATGCGGTGGAAACCCTTTGGTGGAATGAAGACGTAAAAATCAAAAATATCACTGCAAAAGGCGACTATTTTGCAAAAAGTTGCAAAAATATCGATGTTGAAAATCTTCATCTTGAAGGAAATTATGGATTCGATTCCTGCGAGAATGTCCATGTAAAGAATTCTGTTTTAAACACGAAAGATGCCTTTTGGAATTGCGAGAATGTTTTGATTGAAAATTCCACAATTATCGGTGAATATTTCTCTTGGAATTCCGAAAATATCACTTTGATAAACTGCAAAGTTGCCTCTAATCAAGGTTTTTGCTATATGAAGAATGTTAAACTTGTAAATTGTGATTTATCTGGAACCGATCTTTCTTTCGAATATTGTGAGAATATCGATGCGGATATTGTTGGAAACCCAGTTTCCATTAAAAATCCAATTTCTGGCATTATTAGAGTAGAAAAAATTGAAAATTACATTACGGATGATCCTGAGATAAAACATGAGAACACGATTTTGGAGATTAAGAAATGAAATACGATTTTGACAAAATAATAGATAGAAGGCATACCGATTCTTGCAAATGGAATGTTTTAGATAACGAATTGCCAATGTGGGTCGCTGATATGGATTTTGCAGTAGCTAAACCAATCCAAGATGCAATTATTTCTAGAGCATCTCACCCAATTTATGGCTACTCAGACATTCAAAAAGAATGGTTTGATGCTTATATCAAATTTTATAAAGAGATGCATGATTTCGACATTCAAAAAGAGTGGCTTATTTTTTCTACAGGTGTTGTTCCATCAATTTCTTCAAGCGTTAGAAAATTAACAAATGAAGGAGATGAGGTTGTAATTTTAACTCCCGTTTACAATATATTTTATAATTCCATTATTAATAATAATCGTAAAGTTTTAGAAGTTCCTCTAAAATATATCGCCAAATCGTATGTGATAGATTTTGACGCATTAGATAAGGCTTTATCGAAAGAAAATGTTAAATTAATGATCTTGTGTAACCCTCAAAACCCCATCGGTAAGATATGGAGCGTGGATGATTTAGCGGAAATAGGGAGACTCGCTAAGAAAAATAATGTCATCGTTCTTTCAGATGAGATTCATGGGGAATTGACATCGCCAAATAAAAAGTACATTCCCTTTTTAAACGTTAATGAAACTAACAGAGAAATTGGCTTTGCTTGCGTTTCGGTTACCAAAGCTTTTAATATCGCTGGCATTCATACCTCAGCAATAATTTGTCCAAATGAAGAAATCAGAAAAAAAGTTGATAGACAACTTAATACAGATGAATGCGCCGAGCCAAATACTTTTGCCCAAGTTGCAGCCATAGCCGCTCTAAACAATTCAAGGGATTGGCTTTCCCAAATAAACGAATATATCGAAAAAAATAAGGCATATGTTTATAACTTCATCGATGAAAACATCCCAGAGATTTCCTATGTAATTCAAGATGCAACTTATCTTATGTGGCTAGATATTTCAAAAATAAGCAGAGATTCAGAGGGATTTTGCAATTTTTTAAGAAAAGAGACTGGTTTATTTATTAATGCTGGCAAGCATTATGGAAGCGCAGGCGAAGGCTTTATAAGAATAAATGTGGCGACCTCTCTTAATAACGTCAAAGACGGAATGGAGCGCTTAAAAGAAGGGGTTAGCAAATACTTGAACAGATAAAACTACTAAAGAAAAAAATGCCACGTAAAGTGGCATTTTAATTTTTGCTTTTAAATTAAGCGGCTTTTCCTTCGGTTCCGAAAAGTTCAATCTTCTCTTTGACGCAGGCTTTGATTGCTTCATAGCCTGGCTTAAGGAGCTTACGTGGATCGTAACCTTTTTCTTTGTTTTCAGCAGTTGGATCAGCTTTTCCTTCGGCGCAATATTTGATTGTGGCAGCAGCAAATGCTAATTGGCATTCGGTGTTGACATTAATCTTAGAAACTCCCTCTTTGATAGCAGCAACGATTTGCTCATTTGGGATACCAGAGCCACCATGTAAGACAAGTGGGATATTTCCGGTTGCTTCATTGATCTTCTCTAAGACATCAAGATGCAAACCAGTCCAGTTTTCTGGATAAATTCCATGAATGTTTCCAATGCCAGCTGCAAGGAAATCAACGCCAAGTTCAGCAACTTTCTTGCATTCTGCTGGATCAGCAACTTCGCCATCAGCTGTAATGCCATCTTCGGTTCCGCCAATAGCGCCAACTTCGGCTTCAATGGAAATTCCTTTGGCATGGGCTAAAGCAACAAGTTCCGTTGTTTTGGCGACGTTTTCTTCAAATGGCAAGGAAGAACCATCGAACATAACTGATGTAAAACCAGCTGCTATGCATGCTTTTGCAGCTTCATAATTACCGTGATCAAGGTGTAAAGCGACTGGAACTGTAATGCCAAGAGACTTATCTAACCCTCTGACTAATGCGGCAACGACTTCATAACCGCCCATGTATTTAGCGGCTCCCATGGAAACGCCAAGAATAACAGGCGCCTTCATTTCTTGGGCTGTTGTTAAAACGGCTTTTGTCCATTCAAGGTTGTTAATGTTAAAATGGCCAACGGCATAATGACCGGCTTTGGCATCTTTTAACATTTGTGTAGCATTCACTAACATATATTAATTAACTCCTGCGATTTTTCGCGTCCTTATTATACATACTTTTTTAGTTGGTTAGCGAAGATTGTAAATTATTTGCCCTTATTTTTTCTTTTCGTGCAAAATTAAGAACTTTTTAATACAATAAAGAGGTAACTATGAAAAGAAAAGCGATTGTTTATTTCCAAAGTGGCGGTCCAACGGCCGTTATTAATTCATCTTTGTATGGCGTTATAAGGGAATATCAAAAACATCCTGATACGTTTTCACATTTATATGCTTCAAAATATGGTGTGGAAGGCCTTCTTAATGGGGATTTGTACGACCTTGATTTTGAAAATGATAGAGAAATAGAACTTTTAAAGCAAACTCCTGGTCAAATAATTGGCTCTTCAAGAAAGAAAATGCCTTCTTTTGACGACCCTCTTTTCGAGAAACTCTTAAAAACTGTAAAAGAATATGAT
>CAVKAU010000118.1:0-4818 GCA_963654035.1 bacterium
CTCTTGAGGAATTCAACAGCGATTTCGGTGCCAATGGCATTATCGTTAGCAACGCCAGGACGTCTTCCGCCTTGGCAGCCAATGGCAATATAGAATGCTTTGTAGCCTTGTTTCTTTAATTCATCGATGGTGATGTCTTTTCCAACTTCAACGCCGCACTTGATTTCGACGCCAAGTTCTTTGACGATTTCGACTTCAGCATCAATGACATTCTTTTCGAGTTTGAAAGATGGAATGCCATACATCATCATACCACCAGCTTTTTGATTCTTTTCGAATACTGTTGGGTGATAGCCCATTAAAGCAAGGTAATATGCGGCGCTCAAGCCAGCTGGGCCTGCACCAATAATGGCAATCTTCTCATCGAAGTCGCCATGGACTTTGGCAATTGTCTTTTGTGGAAGGACTCTTGTTTTTGGATCAAGGTCTCTTTCAGCTAAGAATCTCTTAACGTCATCGATAGCGACTGCTTCATCGATTTTTGCACGTGTGCAGGCTTTTTCGCAACGTTTGTTACAGATGCGTCCGCAAACGGCTGGGAATGGGTTTTCACGCTTGATTAAGGCAAGAGCTTCATCATATCTGCCTTGGTTGGCCATCTTTAGATAGCCTTCAACCGCAACGTGGGCAGGGCAAGCTGTCTTACATGGGGCAGTGCCTGTAGGATATGTGTTATACCTAGCAGTATCGCGATAATTTTCATCCCAAGCATATTTACCCCAGTGGAGTTTATCTGGAAGTGGGGCTTGTGGATATTTGATTGGTCCTTCTTTTGTGCAAAGCCTTTGACCGAGTTTAACGGCACCGGCTGGGCATGATTCAACGCAACGTCCGCAAGCAACGCAGTTCTTTGGATCGACTTTTGCGGTATAAGCGCTTCTAGAAAGGTTTGGAGTATTGAATAAGAGAGAGGTTCTAAGGGCGTTACAAATCTTGACATCGCAGTTACAAATATCAAAGATATGGTCTTCACCATCGATATTTGTGATTTGATGAACGAATCCGTTGTCTTCGGCTTTCTTTAAGATTTCAAGAGCTTCTTCTTTTGTGACATAGCGAGCACGTCCTGTCTCAACTGCATAATCGGCCATATCGCCAAGTTGAATACACCATTCAAATGGGTCATCGGCACAGCCTTCACCAATTTTCGCTCTAGAATAACGACAAGAGCAAATGCCGGCTGCCATATGGCCATTATATTTTTGAAGCCAGTAGGAAATCTTTTCGAGTTTTACTGATTCATTGTTTGCTGAAATGGCTTTTTCAACTGGGATGACGTGCATGCCGATGCCATCTCCTCCAGGCGGGACCATGGAAGTGATCTTAGCAAGCGGCAAGAAAGTCATTCTTTCAAAACCGTTGGCGACAGGAGGATTTTTATCAGTTGCTTCTTTTGTGGAATTAAATAATTCAGCGGCGCCAGGAACGAAATAAGAAAGGCGATAACGTTTTTCGTGTTTTGTTGGAGCGTTGGCAATTGGCCCATCGTCGTTATATTCGTCAGAATAATCGTATTCAATGATGCCGTGTCCAACTAATTTCTCGAGGGTGTCTTTAAAAACGATTGGATCCATTTTTTTGTTACGGGCATACATCGTTTCGAAGGTGTACCACTTTCTTTGCTTGATGCTAAGAAGAACATCAACTTCATTCTCGTCTAAAAGTTCGCGAAGAGTCCAAAATTCCGCGCAAGCAGTTGTTGGATGAAGTTTTGTTTCAACATTATCCGTAATCTTGGCGGCTAATTTGAGGAATTTCCTAGTTAATTTCTTTTCCTCTTCCGTCTTTGGCTCATAATTCTCCCATTTGGAGATAGTTTCAGGTTTTTGCCTATATTGCTCTGGCATATTATTTCCTCCATTCCTGAACAGTATTTTCTAAATACTTAACAATCTTTTCGATTCCCTCTCCATTTTTGGCTGAATAGGGAATCAATGTCGCATGTGGGTTAATCCCTTTGATGAATTCTTCGACTTTCTTTATCTTGAAAGGGAAGAATTCAATGGTGTCAATCTTGTTTAGCAAGACAAGGTTGCAGCCTTCAAACATGCTTGGATAGTTCAACGGCTTAGCATCTCCTTCAGGCACGGAGAGAATGCAAACGTTTAGGCAAGCTCCCGTATCAAAGGTTGAAGGACATACCATATTTCCGATATTTTCTAAGAAGATGATGTCCAGTTTCATCTGATCAAAATGGCTTAGACCATCTCGTGTCATATCGGTATCAATGTAGCAAAGGGAATCGGTATGAATCTGCAACGACTCGACACCAGTTTCCTTTGAGACTTTGATAGCGTCAACATCGGAATCGATATCTGCTTCCATAACACCAATCGTGAATTTATCCTTTAAGCGATTGATGAGGGATATCAATGTCGTGGTTTTTCCAGCTCCTGGCGAGGACATCACATTGATTAAGAAAGTTCCTTTTTTCTTGAGATCCTTTCTTAATTCGTCGCCGTCTTTTTTAACGGCTTGGAAAATATTAGTTCCAAGAATGATTGTCTTCTTTTCCGGCATCTTTTAAAACCACTTCATCCAATAATATGGCTCTAATATTATACGTGTGCGTATGTGTGTACGCTAACATTTTTCGTTCATTTTGGTTAGTATAGTTTAACTAAAATATATAGATATCATCAAAACTTTAGCTTCTATCGCTTCAAATTTACTGATAGTCAACTAACGGAAAATGGTAAATTTTTCCAAAAAGAAAAGCCTCCAATATGGAGACTCTTAGGTTTTACTTTATCTTTAGAAAAGATTATTTAAACGTTCCTTAACTCTATCTTCACCGAGAATATCGATGACTTCATGGAGATTTGGGGAATCTTTGGAGCAAGTAAGGGCGATACGGATGATTTCAGCAGCATCCGAGACTGATCCTTTATAGGCGTCAGGGTTGGCTTTATAGTCTTTGTTTGCGATGGCGAAACCATTATTTGCCGCTACTTCTTTAATGGAATTCCACCAGGTTGATTCATCGACGTTATAAAGCATCTTTTCAGATGCGTCTTTCATGAAGGAGGAAAGGAATTCTTTATCAAATTTAGGATTGAATGGGAGAGGAGATGCAATTAGTTTCTTATAATCTTCGTCATAGAAGAAACGTGTCGCAGGCTCAATATCCGAATATTTAGCATAATCCTTTCTTGGATTTGCCCTTTCTCTTTCGATGCCAAGAACCTTAGAGAAATAAAGAGGATCTTTTTCAATCTTAGCGTTAAGAACAGAATCGTTATCTTTTGCCCAAGATGTGACATCTTCTACCAATTCTGATGTAGGAATGGTTGCGATGGTTTCTTTAGCAAAGAAATTAAGTTTCCCTTGGTCAAAGAGAGCGCCATCAAGCGACATCTTAGCGAAGGTGAACTTGAAAGCCTTATAATCGTATGATTTGTTTGAAAGGGTCCATTCTTCGAAGTTGGAGTTGGCAATGCTCATCAAATAGACGAGTAAGGCCTTTGGCGGATAGCCCGCTTTTAAGAAGAAGGAAACGGCAGCTTCTGGGTCTTTACGTTTGGAAAGTTTGCGTTTGTTCCCATGATCGAGTTTCATGATGACTGGAAGATGGGCGTATTTAGGAGCTTTCCAATTAAGCGTTTTAAAAAGTTGAATGTGAATTGGAGTGGATGGAATCCATTCTTCGCCACGTGTAACAACGGTCGTTCTCATAAAGTGATCATCAACGACGTGAGCAAAGTGATATGTTGGAAGGCCATCGGACTTAAGAATGACAATATCAACATCATTATCGGCAAGTTCGATTGTTCCACGAATTCTATCGGTGAATTTGATTTTCTTGTTATGATCACCCTCTGATCTATATCTAATGACCCATGGAGTTCCTGCGTTGATTTTTTCTATTGCTTCATCAACGCTAAGTTTGCGGTCTCTTGCATATGGGCCATAATAGCCAGGAAGAATCTTATTGTCTTCTTGGAATTTCCTTAAAGCAGCAAGTTCATCGGCGGTCATGAAATCAGGATAAGCCTTTCCTTGGCGAACTAATTCTTTAATGACAACCTTATATATATTTGCTCTCTTAGATTGTTGATATGGGCCATAAGTTCCTTTATCTTCTCCAGGGAAATATCCTTCATCGGCGATAATGCCAAATTGGGAAAGTTGATCGATTAATTCATCGGCTGAGCCTGCGATTGTGCGTTTTGTGTCAGTGTCTTCAAGACGGAAGAAATAAACTCCGTTTGATTGCTTTGCTAATGTATAGGCGATAAATGCCGTGAAAAGGGAACCTGTATGAAGGAAACCTGTTGGCGAAGGGGCAAAGCGTGTAACTTGCGCTCCTTCAGGGAGATTGCGTTCTGGGTAGCGTTTTTCTAAATCATCAATCGTTTCAGTGATATCAGGGAATAAAAGGTTTGCTAAATCTTCGTATGTTGCCATGTCTCTTGCTCCTTAAATAAGTAACGTGAAAGATTATAAAACAAATATTTGAAATTTGCTATTGCACATTCATTTTAAGATAGATATAATAATCCACGCGTCAAATAAAAGACGTGTCGATTGCAGGCGTAGTTCAATGGTAGAACACCACCTTGCCAAGGTCGATACGCGGGTCCGATTCCCGTCGCCTGCTCCAGTTAAAAATTCAGTCTGATTGTTGTCAGACTTTTTTTGTACATAAATTGTCAAAAAAGATCCGATTAGTCTTTCGGATCTTCTTTTTTATCTTCTTCGGTTAAAACGTTAGAATCGTTTTCTTTTGCTTTTCTATCTTTTTCTTCTTCGAATTTTTGCAGTTGCTCAATCGCTTGTTGAATTTGTTTTCGTTCTTCCGGAGGATATTTATCAAGA
>CAVKAU010000118.1:4828-9737 GCA_963654035.1 bacterium
GCTTTTTGAAGTTCATCTTTTGTCGCTTCGATATATCCTTCATGAAATTTCGTGAAATACTTATTCATTAAAAGATATATGCAATCGAAATAATAAGGCATCAATAAAGCAATGATTATCGCCATGAATAAAATGCCGGTTAAGGCAATGAATGATGGAGCGTAAAAATATGACGAATTTTCAAAAAATGTCGCTAAAAGTTCGATATTTGATAATTCATAGCCAACAAAGATACCTAATCCCAAGCCAATAAGCGCTAAGACGATAATAGGCAGCATAGAAAAGATATAGTCTTTGTTATAACCTTTGGCTTTCTTTGAGCGAACTGATACGCGATAGAACATCAAAATGAATTTAGGATCGTTGCCAATCATCGAAGAACGAAGATAGGTTAGGGTTGAATAACGCATTAAATGCATCCAAAAAGAAAAGGCGAATAAGCATGATTCGAATACAGATGTCCAAGCTATATATGAGACGATTGGCTCAGCTCCTAACGCTTTGTTTAAAGCATTTAGATCGCTAGCGGCATAAGCTTGATAGATTTTATTGAAAGAAGTGTTGAAATCTAGGCCATTAGCGCTTCCTATTCCAAAATACAATCCGCCAAAAACAGCCGTTCCAACTATTGCGATAAGCAAAGAAAACAAGGCTGATCTTAGCAAACGATAAGAGCCAAAAAACGCAGGTGTAAAATAAAGTTTGAGATATTTTTTGAAATTGGAATTATCAAATGGCGCATTTAAGCGTAAGCAATTCCCCACTTGCTGAATGGCAAAAAAGAAAGGAACCAAGATAAGAGGTATCGTAATAAAAAATGTATAAGTGCTTAAGAAACCTAAGGCACAGCTAATTATGATCAACAGCAAAAAATTAATCAGCCAAATAGACATTCCGGAGAATGCTTTTGGATAATTGGATATTGCTTGTTTAATGATTGATTGATTGTTTTGCGTTTTTTCTTGTTTGAACATTTTCTTTTATTCTGTGAAGGTCTTGAATTGTTTGCCAAAGCTGTTTTTTGGCTAATGGTTTAACGTTGCTTTTTTCTTTTGTTAGAATGAATTTGTCTAATTTTGATAAAGGGAGAAGGGTGACGCTTGATTGATAATTTTCTACGCCTACTACTTCGCAATCATCGTTAATTAAGGCTATTCCAACAAGGAAATCTTTTGAAATTCCCGTTGAAGCGGATAAGGACTTAACAGTATGCTCCACCACTTCATAAGGGTTTGCTATATTCAATTGAACGTTATCTTTTTTATAAATTCTCGAAAGGGGCTGGCCTTGGCTTATTTCCCATCCACCATCGATATAATAATCAACAATGACATAAATGAATTTATCTCCGCCAATAAGATGATCAATCATGAAAAGTTGTGATCCATCAATGTCCATCGAAAAAGTGTTAATAAGATAATAATCGTTTATTTTTACAACATGATCGACGTGACGAAAATAAATCTCTTTGTATCTCTTAGAAAGTATGAATTTACGTATAGGACGATAAAGGATCCAAGCAATAAGAGAGCCAAAAACGATGATTACTGCAATAATGTATATGGTAAGTCTTACTTCGTATGGCATGCGTTAAACTTCATTGCGACATCAAGGGCGACCTTAACCATGTTATCTAATCCTTCTTGACGTTCTTGAGATGTAAGAATTTGCTTAAAGCAGAAGGAATCAGAAACGGTGCAAATGGCTAAAGCTTTTTTATGGAGTTTTGCGGCGGTTGCATAAAGCGCATAGGCCTCCATTTCAACTCCTAAAACACCAAGAGCTTGCCATTTTTTCCAAGTTTCTGGGTTTGGGCCATAGAAAACATCGGATGAAAGGATGTTTCCGATATGTGCTGGGAAGGCATTCTTTCTTGCCGAATCAACGGCCCAGGAGAGCATATCATAATCGGAAATAGCGGAGAACGTTCCATCTTTTAAGTCATATTCACCCATCCAATTGCTATTAGTACAAGCACCTTGTCCAATAAGAATGTCTTTTAAGTTAATATTTTCTTGGTATGCGCCGATTGTGCCAATACGGATAATTGCTTCAACACCATAATTGGTGAAAAGTTCATGAGAATAAATGCCAATTGACGGCATTCCCATACCGGAAGCCATGACAGAAACTAAAGAACCATCTGGTGCTTTGCCAGTAAAGCCTAATATTCCTCTAACGGCAGTTACGAGTTTAACGTCATTAAGAAACGTGTTAGCGATCCATTCTGCTCTTTTTGGATCGCCTGGCATTAAGACTATTTTGGCGAAATCGCCTTCTTTTGCTTCAATATGTGGTGTGGCCATAATAAAAATCTCCTTTGCAATTTATTTACTAAAGTAATTTTAAATGCAAAAAGAGAAAATGTTAATAAAGTAATGGAGATTATTTATTTTCTTCGTTTTCGGTTGCTGGAGTTTCAACTGTTAAGGTCATTGCATCAGTAAAAGTTCTAAGAAGCGTGTCAGGGTTAACTGGGGTGAATTCGCCTTGAATAGCAAGAGCAATACGGCCAGTTTCTTCTGAAACGACTATCGTTACGGCATCAGAGTTTTCGGAAATGCCCAAGGCAGCTTGATGACGGGCACCATACTTACCAGTTAATGCTTGTCTGGTTGATTGGAAGAAGACGGCCGCACGGGCAATCTTGTCATCTTTGATAACCACTGCTCCATCATGAAGGCGAGTTCCTTCATAGAATATGGTCTCTAGAAGTTCTGCTTTTATAGGGGAATTAAGTTCAACGCCCATTTGTTTGATGACCGATCCCATTTTGGAAGCGTCTAATATGTCATCGTCTTTCATAACGGTAATCAAAGCACCACATTTGACTTTGGACATATCGATGGCAGCTTTGCAAATTTCGGCATAGGCCTTTTCACGGTCAAATATCGTTTCTGGTTTAACGCTCTTCTCCTTTTTCGTGAAAAGTTTGGAGATATCTAATTTCAAATTAAAATTATCGACGATTCCGCGAAGTTCAAGTTGATAAATAACAAAATAGCAAACAATAAATGCGATAAGGACGATCGAGCTTGCTAGAACCATAATCCACATGCCAAAAGCGGCTGGGATAATAATGCATGTTTCTAAAATTAGGACAATAGCCCAAAACCAATATTTCTTCTTGGTGAACTTAAAAACGACAAAATCAAGAAATGCAAATAAAAGAATGCCAAAAACAAAGGAGCAGATACCTGCAGCCGATTCAAAATCATAACCTGCCAATGGATATGAAGAACTTAAGAACATCTTTTTTCACCTCTAAGACAATTAGCTATTCGCTTGTAGTCACTAATACTATAACAACAAATTTTACAATTTAAAGAAAAAACGCAAAAAACTCGCATTATTTTAGATAATTTTGTTACCCATTAAGTATTAAATTAGCATACGTCCCCCGTCTTTTTTCAAAGCTATTTTTTCCAAAAATCAATCATAAAAACCGCTTATTTTTGAAAACTGATATTTATTTTCGATTTTTTCTAATCTCTTAATGAAAAATAATAAAATCAAAAAATCGTCGCTGAAAACCACGTTAAATCCATTAAAGATGATTTAAATGCGTTTTTTAACAAAATGGAATGTTAAAGTTAAGCTATTTTCTTTCTTAAATAATACACGCCTATGTTCTTTCCCATTTTAAAGGCGACATCATGAAGCGTTCCTTCAAGAATGAATCCGTTTCTTTCGTGAAACATCAAAGAATTATTATTTTCAGTTGTAATAATAGAAATTATGTTGGTGATACCATTTTCTTTTGCTAGTTTTTCTATTTCCTCTAAAAGAAATTTTCCAGCATGCTCATGCAAATGGTCTTTGCTAACGTATATTGAAAGATCAGCCGTTCTTTTATAAGCGCTTCTTTCATTGAACATATTTAAATAAGCGTATCCAACTATCTCTTTTTCATCATTTTCCATGACGATAAACGGATATTTTTTCGTTATTGAATCACAACGTTTTTTGAATTGGTCATATTGAAGTGGATCCTCTTCAAGAGTGAAACAAGTATTTTCAATATAGTAGTTATATATGTTAAGACACTTCTCTACATCTTCTTCCCTAAGCTCTCTAATCATATTCAAATTCTTTCTTTGCTATGCCTAACGCTAAATTTAACACTTAACGATTATATTATATCAGCCTAGAATTGCGATGAAATTTGCTCTAAAAGGCTATTAAAAACGCTTTATCGTTCTTTAAAAAGAGAACTAGTTATGTTAAAGGCTTTGCTAGTTCTCTATATGGTTTTACTCCAGCATTATTTATAGCTAATGCTTGATGTTGATCCAGAATATGTTTTAGATTCATCCCAATCTTGATTTGATAGTTTAACGGTGACTGTCGCCCCATTTGAACCTGCATTTCCCCATTGATTGGTTGCTTCAGCAAGCATTAGGTAATCCGAAGAATCTTTTTGGGTGAAGGTATTGCCACTTAAAGTAACAACAGCAGTGATATTTGTTAAATAGAACATAGGGACTCCGCCATTTGTTACTTCGAAAGTGCAATTCGTTGCATTGAAATAATCCGTTCCTTCACTAGAATCGCCAGAGAAGGATTGATAGATGAAGATGCCACCCGCATCGATGGTATGAGTTGAAGAATTAGAATCGCTAGTGCCACTTCTATTTCCGGAACCTGTGCAAGCAAAGCTACATCCACTTAATGTGGCGCTTGAACCTCCTTCAACTACAACCATTTGAGCGTTATTGGCTGTGCCAGTTGAATTAGATACGGTAATTGAATCAGTTGAATAAACAAGCGGTGATCCATTGGAATTCGTCTCTAGTGTCATGTTTGTTGCAACAATGCTTCCGCCACCTCTATCGTTAGCAAGGGAGGCACATGACACACCTTGAGTTGAAATATTTACTGTATCAGCGCTAATTGATCCGCCATATGT
>CAVKAU010000119.1:0-7376 GCA_963654035.1 bacterium
TTGCTTCTTCGTGACAATTGTCAATTATTTCACGAACTGCTTTATCGATTTCATAAGCGATTTGCGTGGAGAAGTTTTTGCTCGTGTTTGCATAATCTCTTCCAAGGAAGACGGATCCGCCAGCTTGTTCATATTGAATTGGCCCCAAATCGGACATGCCGTATTCAGTAACCATACTACGAGCAAGGCGGGTTGCTTGTTGAATATCGTTCGAAGCGCCGCTAGAAACATCATTGAAGAAAATTTCTTCAGAGCTTCTGCCACCAAGTAAACCGGTAATCATGGCAAGCATCTCGTTCTTTGTCATTAAGAAACGATCATCTTCTGGAGTCATTAAGACGTGACCACCAGTGTTACCACGAGGAATGATTGTAATCTTTTGAACTTTTTCGGCATGAGGAAGGACTAAGCCGATGATGGCGTGACCAGCTTCATGGAAAGCCACTTGCTTACGTTCAGCAGAAGACATTCCTTTGCTTGATTTAGCCGGACCAGATATACGACGGTCGATGGCTTCATCAATTTCAGGCATGCCAATGCAATCTTTATGGAAACGAACAGCAAGGATAGCAGCTTCATTGAGAATGTTATCAATATCGGCGCCTGAGAATCCGACTGTGCGTTTTGCAAGGGCGTGGAAGTCGACAGATTTATCAATTTTCTTGTTACGGGCGTGAACTTTGAATATTGCTTCACGACCAGAAGTGTTTGGCAAGCCAACAGTAATTGTTCTATCAAAACGTCCTGGACGTAATAAAGCTGGGTCAAGAACGTCGTCTCTGTTTGTTGCGGCGATAACTAAGATGCCAGAGTTATATTCAAAGCCATCCATCTCAACAAGCAATTGGTTAAGAGTTTGTTCTCTTTCGTCGTTTCCGCCACCAAGGCCTGCGCCTCTTTGTCTACCGACAGCATCGATTTCATCAATGAAGACGATACAAGGAGCGGTTTGTTTTGCTTTTTTGAATAGGTCTCTGACACGACCTGCGCCAACGCCAACAAACATTTCAACGAAGTCTGAACCGGAAATGCTATAGAATGGAACGCCAGCTTCACCAGCAACCGCTTTGGCAAGTAATGTTTTACCTGTACCTGGCGGGCCGATTAAGAGGGCACCTTTTGGTAAACGAGCACCATATTGAGAATATTTCTTTGGCTCTTTGAGATAATCAACCATTTCAACCATCTCAGCCTTTTCTTCGTCGCATCCAGCGACATCGGAGAAACGAACCTTTGATGTTTCCATTCTAGCTGGTGAACGGTTAAAGTCCATCGCTTGCCTATTTGAAGAGCCAACTGATGCGTTAAGTCTCCAAAGCAAGAACGAAACGAAGATGATTATGATGACAGCTTGGATAATTGTTGGTCCCCAAGTATCCCAGAATGTCACTTCGTATGGATCAATTGCAAGCATATAGGCTTTATCACCATATGTTGTTGGTTTGTCATCCTTGCTCCAAAGCTCAGTTGAAGTTTTGAAAATGCTGTAATATGAAGCGTGGACTGGGAATTTGCCTTCGGTGTTTACATTTGCATCATAGGCAAATTCATTGTTCCAGTGATCGTATTGAATAACTACTTTAAAATCAGCTCTATCGGTTTTTTCTGAACCTTTCTTGTAACGACGTCCGGAAACAACGACAACGGAATCATTTTTGTTTGTGTATGTAAGGTGGGAAACATAATAATTTACGCTATCATCTGTGAGAGTTTTATTTCCGGCAACATAACCCGTATATTCGTCAATTTGGCTTTCTGCCCAAGTTTCAGTCGTATTAGAAAATTGCGAGACGATTAGCCAAACAATAAGAACAATCAAGACGGTGGTAAGTAAATAAGGCAATACGTATGAAAGTTTGCTTCTTTTTTGTTGTTTATTATCGTTCATGTGCTCCTCCTTTTTTAAAATGTTAAAAGCGTTAGAAAAAATGACGCTATAGTTAAGATACACTCTTTAAGAGTGAAATGGAAAGAAAAATAATCAAATTCACTTTTTATTTTTTAGCTTAATTTCAAAAGGCTAGATTTTATGCGTTAGTTTCTCTAATCTCATCGGAAATAATTTCGTACATTTCCTTTGCTTCATCTTTTTTTGCGTATGGTTTGTTACCTATAACTTTAGCAGTGATTTTGTGTCTTCCAAGAATAAGAGTCAAAATGTCACCTGGAGCAACTTCTGAAGATGGCTTGGCTTCCTTGCCGTTTAATAAAACATCTCCGTCATCACACAATTCTTTTGCGACTTCTCTTCTTTTAGTAAGTCTTGAGACTTTAAGCCATTTGTCGATTCTCATAAGCAAACATTAACACTCCCTTAGACGTTTTTGATATAGTTCATCAATCGTTTTCATTATTTTGTATAGTTCGTAAATCCATTTATTGTCTTTGCCTTTTTTGAAACGAATATGAACTTTCTTATCAACGAAATTAACGCTGATTTCTTTCATAAAAGGTAAAAGAACGTTAAATAAATCAACGGCAATGTGTTGAATCTTAGTGAAGGAATCACTTAGCAAAATATCAATATAAGAATCCATCTGCTCTAATTTGAAGAATTCTTCTTTTTCCATTAAAAAGTTAAGCCTTTTTTGAAGAATCAAAAGTTCAACTTGATTTGGTAATTTTCCATATACGTCTCGCATATGTTTAGCTACTTTGTCTAATTCTTCATCATTTTGTGAGCCGTCTAAATCTTGATATAGCTCAATCTTATCTGAAGTGATGGCGTAGTTTTTTGGAATGTATGCATCAATATTGAAAAGCATACGGGATTTAGGCTGTTTTTTCTTAACTCCCGTTTTCTTTTCTTCAATTGCCTCGTTTAGCAATTGCATGTATAAATCTAAGCCAACCGAATCAATGAAACCGGCTTGTTCTGGGCCAAGAATATCGCCAGCCCCTCTAATCATCAAATCTCTTTGAGCGATTTTATATCCAGAGCCTAATTCTGTGAAGTCTTGGATTGCTTTAAGGCGTTTTACGGCATCATCGTTCATCTTCTTTTGTGGCTTATACATCAAATAAGCATAAGCAACTCTATCTCCTCTTCCAACGCGCCCTTTGATTTGATAAAGCTGCGATAAACCAAATCTATCAGCATTTTCAACGATTATCATGTTAGCGTTAGGAACGTCGATGCCGTTTTCAATTATTGATGTGGCAACTAAGACATTAAGTTCACCATCATAGAATTTTTGCATGACGACTTCTATTTCTTCTCTTTCCATTTGTCCATGAACAACGCCTATTTTTGCCATCGGAACGTTTTTGGCGATTTTTGCACCAATTTCATAAATATTGGAAACGAGATTATGGATGAAGAAAACTTGTCCAGAACGTGCAAGTTCTCTCTTTATTAATTCGTAAACGACTTTATCATCATAAGGCGTGACATAGGTTTGAATCGGCGTTCTTGCCTCTGGCGGAGTATTTATTGTCGAAATGGGTCTTACGCCAATTAAAGACATTTGCAAGGTTCTAGGAATTGGAGTTGCCGAAAGAGTTAAAACATCAACGTTATTCTTCATTTCTTTTATTTTTTCTTTTTGTGCGACACCAAAGCGCTGTTCCTCATCAACAATTAGTAAGCCAAGATCCTTGAATTTAACATTATTAGAAAGAAGCTTGTGGGTACCAATAATCATGTCTATCTTGCCTCTTTCTAATTCATCCAGTATTAATTTGACATTTGAATTAGAAACCATTCTTGAAAGAAGAGCAATCTTAATTCCAAACGTTTGAAAACGTTCGATAGCAACTTCATAATGTTGCATAGCTAAAAGAGTTGTCGGAGCAAGCATTGCGACTTGTTTCCCATCGTTGATTGCTTTAAAAGCGGCTCTAAAAGCTATTTCTGTTTTGCCAAAGCCAACATCTCCGCATAAGAGACGATCCATCGGATAAGGGCTTTCCATGTCTTTCTTTATTTCTTTAAGAGATTTATCTTGATCTGGCGTTAAAGGATAAGCAAATTCATCTTCAAACCTTTTTTGAAATTCATCATCTTCATTGAAAGAATGCCCTTCGACTTTTGCTCTCTCTCCATATAAAGCAATAAGCTTATCGGCAAGATCGTTAACGCGATTCTTGATCTTGTTTTTCTTCTTCTCCCAATCCCCTGTATATAGATGAGATAATTTTGGTGCGTATCCTTCTCTTCCAGAATATTTTCTAACTAGTCTAAATTGATCAAGAGGAACGAATAATTTTTCATTATTCGCATAGGCAATTTCCAAATAATCCCTATGAATCCCATCTGTTTCTAATGTTTTAACCTGGATGAATTGGCCAATGCCGTTATATTCATGAACAACATAATCGCCTGGTTTTAAGTCTTGATACGATCTTAAAATTGTTGCATTTTTGAACCTTCCGGAGAACCTTGTCGCAACTAATTTTTTGCCAAATATTTCACTTGAGGAAATATAAGTTAAAGAATACTGAGGAAGTTCAAATCCGACATTGAGTGAAAAATCGGATAAGCCTAAATGGCCTTTGGGGAGATTTAAACCATTTACGTTTTCGTATTCAACGCCAAATTCCTTAAGCATATTGGCGATTGTTTCTCTTTGATGAGCGTCACCTAAAGTGAGAATGACCTTCCTTGAATCCTTATACGAATCAATTAATGGCATAAGGGAAGCAATGCCTGCTCCTGTTGAAACAAGATTTCTTGTTTGAAAGATTTCATCATCTGGCGAATGGGAAAATTTATAACCATAAGAGATATTTTTCTTATTGAAAGCTTCATCAAGAGACATATATTCTTCAATATGTGTTGGACATAGATGTTCTTTAAGAAGCTCATCGTGATAATTTCTAGCTTCACTTAAGAGCAAATCTATTGATTCATCAAATCCTTCTTTATCAGGAACAAAAACGACTTTTGGATCAAAATATGAAAGGATTGAATTGGTCTCATTTAAGGCGAATCCATAATATCTATATAAGCGATTCTTGTAGTTTCTAGAAAGAATGTCTTCAAGGTCATTTTGCATCGTTTGTTGATACACGCATCGACTATTTTCATTGCTTAGATGAGATAAATCCTTTTCCATTAAATCTTGGAAACGCGTCTTGAAATCATCTAATTGAGTATCCGTTAGTATGGTGTCTGACGCAGGCAATATTCTGATTGAATCAAGTTTTTCCTTTGATGATTGGGTTGCAATATCAAAAAACTTAACTGATTCAATCTCATCGCCAAAGAATTCAATTCTTATCGGTTGAAGATAGTTAACCGAGAAAATATCAAGAATATCGCCACGTAAAGCAAATTGAAGAGACTGATCAACTTTGTTCACCCTTGTGTAACCAGCATTAACCAGTTTGTTCTTTAATTCATCAAGTGAATAAGATAAGCCAACCTTTAAGTCTAACGTTAAAGAAGTAAAAGTTTCCTTTGAAGGAAGAAAACGGATTAACGCCGAAGGATGGGTGATTAATATCTTGTCTTTTTCATAAGCCAATTGGCCCATTGCATATAATCTTTGGGCCATCAATTCTTTAGAAGAAGAAAGAGCTTCGGCACGAAGCAATTCATCAGAAGGAAATAAGACTAAGTTACTTTCAGGGATAAAATTCAAAAGAAACTCATATACTTTTTGAGCTGTATAAAAGTTATTGGACACGATAGCGTATGAGTCTTTTTTTTCATGGTACAAACCAGAAAAAAGAAGGCCGACGCCAATTATGTCGTCTAATACAAATGATCCTTTTTTCTTTTTTAAAAGAGAGGTGTAATTGATATCTTTAAATAAGGAATATAAATCAGCCATTTATTATTTTTGGTTTTATAGAGTTATAAACCCCCATTATCTTAGAGAAATTGTCTTTTCCTAAGGCAATATCTCTTAAAGCTTTGGCGGCGTTATCGGTTGAGAATTCGATTTGTTCGAGGCTATCGCCTTTTGGCTTTCCTAGGACAAAATCAATTGGATTGTTATGTGGAGGTTCGCCAATGCCAACGCGAATGCGTTTTATCTTATTGTTACCACCGAATTGCTCGATGATATTTTGCATTCCTTTATGGCCTCCACTAGAGCCATCAATACGAAGTCTTATAGCTCCTTCTGCTATAGCCATATCATCATATACAACATATATATCATCAACATCTATCTTGTAATAGTCGGCAAGAGGTCTTACTGCTTGGCCAGAAAGATTCATGAACGTTTGAGGTTTTAAAATAATGATAGGTTCAGTAAAAGCAGGATTTTTAATGATTCCGTATTCTCCTTTAAAATCGCTATGGTCAAAAGAAGCATTTGCCATTTCAGCGAATTTATCTAAGGCCATAAAGCCCATATTATGCCTGGTGCCTTCATACTCCTTGCCAGGATTTCCTAAACCAACGAAAAGTTTCATATTTATTTGCTAGCCTCGCCAATTTTAATTTTCTCAATTACTGAGACAACACGTTCGACTTTTTCACGGTCATAAACGTTAACTGGATTCTCTTTAATCCAATCAAGTTGCTCTGGTGCTCCACCTAATTCTGGGCGTGCTTTCATGAGTTTTATCGATTGATTGAACATGAAGTTATCTGGGAATTTAAGTTTGGAAAAATCGAAATTTCCTTGGAATTGATAGAAGCGAAGATGAAGGTCATATAAGACGTTTGAAGAAATTAATTGATCTCTCGTTTCTTTGGTTGGAAGAGCCATTCCAACACCAAAAACAATAACGGCCTTCCCCTCCATTTCATCCCAATGTTGGAGGAAGTCATTTATTTTAGTTATCGCTCCTCCACGAATATAGCTTCCAAACACAACAATGTCATATTCGTTAAGCGTCTTCCATTTGAATTTTTTGAATGGGAGAACATCGGCGCCGACTCTTGCACCTATATCTTTTGCGTATTTTTCCGTTGAGCCGTATTTAGATTCATAGATAATTACAGTTTTCATACCACGTAAGTGTAACACGATGGCCAAAAATAAAAAATATAGGAATATTGCAATTCCCATTCAATAAAATGACTTTTATTTAAATTATAAAAATTGAATTGACTACTTTTGAGTTTCTAGTATGATTGTATGAGTTTTCTTTGAAAGGAGGAAAATTATGCCTAGAACAGCTGCTCAAAATGAAGCAATTCGTGACAAGAGAAAAGACAAAATCATCACCAAAACGGTTAAATTATTTGCTATAAAAGGATTTGATGCCATCACAATTGATGACATTTCAAAAGCCTCTAATTGCGCACACGGCCTTTTCTATCACTATTTTGAAGTGAAAGAAGATTTATACAATGCCATCGTTACGCAATTCGAAACAAAGAATGCCGCTAAAGTCTTAAACTTCAACGAGATCGAAACGTTAGAACCACTCGAAGCGATCAAAGCCATCATTCACTATTATCATAGTGTTTTAGA
>CAVKAU010000120.1:0-2488 GCA_963654035.1 bacterium
CTTCAACTACTAGAGTTTGCTTTACTTTCAATAATAAAAATAACAATATGGTTACCCCTGACTCTTATTAGTCAAAACAAGAAATTAAGATCGCCAAAAGGCGGTCTTTTTTAATTAACTTAAAAAATATATTGCAAAAATAAGCACTTAAAAAATGTGTTTCATATTGATAAAAAAATACTTGTAAGGATTAACTAATTAGATATAATCTTTAGCCGTAAAGGAGGAGCAATCATATGATGCTTCTAAATGCAATTTTAGCAGCCGACGCAAATGTCGGCGATAACCTTGCTAAAGCCCTATCATCCCAAAATCTTTGGGTCGCTATCGCTAAGACGGTTATCTTCATTCTTTTAGGCTTTTTCTTCACAAAGAAGAAGTTATTACCAGACGCAACCGGTAAGGTTTTGACAAAATTTGTCATGACGGTCTGCTTACCATGCCTTGCTTTCTGCTCGTTCATGAAAGACTTCACAGCAACAGAAGGCGTTGGCGCCATAGTCAACTTTGTTATGGGCTTTGTTTTCTATGTTGGTTTTATGTTCTTATCAAAACTCATTTTCTTCTGGGTCAAAGATAAGAAAAAGAGAACGGTCTTATCCGTCTTATTTGCCTTTGGATCTACAACATTCTTTGGCTATCCTATCGTAACTTCCGTTTATGGCGGAACAGCCGGCAACTATTTCAACATTATGAACGTTGCCTATCGTGTATTCCTTTATTCTTATGCTTATCTTGCTATCGCTAACATCGAAGATGAACCAGCCCCAGAAGCTGAAGCTTCATCAGTTAGCCATGATACGAAGGCTGCCCCAGCAGTTGATAAATCCGTTAAGACAATCCTTAAGAAAGTCTTCCTTAACCCAATCGTCATTGCCACTTTCGCTGGTTTACTTCTTTGGGTCTTACAAGCAATTCCTGCCGTCAATTTCGTTCCTACAGATTGGTTAAAGGGCGGAACAGCCGATACAAAAGTCGCTCTTTGGAGATTTGATGTAACCTTACCTTGGATCTATCAAGCTGCTAACACCCTTGGTGGCTTATCCTCAACAATCATCTTATTCGCTATTGGCTGCACATTAGGTGGTACAAACATTAAAGATGCCGCAACCGACAAATATGCCTGGATTTGGACTGGACTCAAAGTTGTTCTTGCTCCAGCAATCGTCTTAGGCATCCTCGTTATTCTTCAAGTCATTGCTAATGCAACAGGCTGGCTCGTTCCGGAAGGCGGCAAGGTTTCACAACTCGTCTCTGTCGAAACGTTATGCTCTTCAGTAATCACTTGGATGGTTCCACCTGCAACCGTTGCTGTTGGATACTGCATCAGCTTTGATAAAGAAAAAGAAATGGCTTCCCATATTTCCTTAATTGGCACCTTTGGTTCAGTTATTGGAATCGTCATTTGGATTATCTTACTCACTGTCCTTTCCAATACCGGAATTTTCTTTGTTGCCTAATTTGCTACTTAATTCAAAGAATTAATATAAAATACACTTGTATCATTTAACGAAAGGAAAAATTATGGAAAAGAAAATGATTTGTTTCGGATGCCGTGGCTACGAATTACCATATTTTGAGCAATTAGGAAAAAAATATGGCTATGAATTAGTTACCCGTCCTGAATACCTCAACAATGATAACTACGAACTTGCTCTCGGATATGAGAACGTCATGGTTCGTGGAAACTGCGTCGTTGACAAAGAACACCTCACAAAATTAAAAGAAGCCGGATTAAAGTATTACTTAACACGTACTGCTGGCTATAACCATGTTGATGTTGCAGCTTGCAAAGAACTTGGTATCGAAACTGCCTTTGTTCCTGGATATTCTCCAAATGCTATTTCTGAATTAGCCTTAACATTAACGATGATGTTGCTTCGCAATGCCGCATATGCAACCTCTATCGCTCATGAAGGACATTTCAAAGTCACAGATCAAATGTTCTCTAAAGAAATCCGCGACTGCACAGTCGGTATCTTAGGATGTGGAAGAATTGGTAGAACAACCGCTTCCCTCTTTAAAGGTGTTGGCGCAAAAGTCATCGGCTATGATGTCTTTGTTTCCCCTGCTTGCGAAGGCTTAATCGAAATGAAGAAAACTGCAGAAGAAGTCATGGCTGAATCTGATGTCGTTATTTGCCATATGGCATATATCAAAGGTCAAAACGACAAATTCATCTCGGCTGATATGATTTCTAAGATGAAGAAGACTGCAATTATCGTCAATGTTGCCCGTGGCGAGGTGATGGACAATATGGCTGCTCTCCTTGCTGTTAAAGAAGGAAAGATCGCAGGCTTAGGACTTGACGTTATCGATAACGAAAAAGTTCTCTTCAACAAGGATCATGATCCAAAGGCCATGCCAAATGAAGAAGATCAATTAATCGTTGATCTCTATCCAAGAGTTCTTATCACTCCACATATTGGCTCTGCCACCGAACATGCCTTAATCGACATGATTGAAATCACTCTTCAAAACATGGAAG
>CAVKAU010000121.1:0-2109 GCA_963654035.1 bacterium
CATATTAACGAAAATCATTTCTATTTCAATTATTATTTTCATATTTTACAAAAAATATCGATATATCGTTATTTTTCATCAATAAAAGTAACTAAAAAATAACAATTTGTTAAAAATAAAATGTTTTTAATACTAGATTGGTTTACTAATTAATTTCTAAGTGCAATAATATTCTTGTAATTAGTGGGGAAGCTCATATGGAAAAATACTCTAATCATTGGTGGAACAAAGGAATTGGCTATATGATTTATCCAATATCCTTTCAAGATTCGAATCATGATGGCATAGGTGATTTAAATGGCATTATTTCAAGACTTGATTATTTAAGAGATTTAGGCATCAATATTCTTTATATTTGTCCAATCTTTTCTTCGCCATTCAAGGACGGTGGATATGATGTAAGCGATTACTATGAGATTGATTCGAAATTTGGAACGATTGATGATTTGAGAAATCTCATTAATGAATGCCATTCACGTGATATTAAATTGGTTTTGGATTTGCCTTTCAATCACACTTCCAACGAACACGTTTGGTTTAAAAAAGCGGTAGAAGACCCAAATTCTAAAGAAAGAGGATATTATTATATATTAGAAGGAAAGGAAATCGATGGAGGGCTTCTCCCGCCAAATAACTGGGGTTCTTTCTTTGGCGGCAGCGCCTGGGAAAGAATTGGCGATAGCAAATATTTCTATCTTCATATATTCAGCAAAGAACAGCCAGATCTTAGATGGGATAACCCTCTTCTAAGAGAAGAAATCGAGAATGTTGCAAAATATTATGTCTCTTTGGGCGTTGATGGTTTCAGACTTGATGCGTGCTCTCACTTGGCAAAAGACCTTTCTTTTGAAAACGCTACAGGCGGAGGAGTGGTTCTTGATTCAAACAAATTCTCCAACCGTCCTGAATTATTGGGCTATTTGACGGAATTCTCAAAGAAAATCAAAGAAGCAAACAAAGATGTTCTTTTGCTTGGCGAATCAGGCGGATGTTTGCAACCCGAAGAAGCGATTCCTTTCATCAAAGAATATGGTGGGCCTCTTGATTTGATGTTCAATCAAGACACAACTAACGATAATGGTTCTTATGAATCTTTTGAGAAAGAAGATAAAGAAATAAGAACTGATGTTATTTCGCTCAAAAACAATTTCATGCGTTGGTATGATGCCCTCCAATATCATGGAGACCTTCCTATATATTGGGAAAATCATGATAATCCTCGAGTTTTAAGCCAATATGGATCAACGCTTTTCCGCGATGAATCAGCCAAGATGCTTTTAACGACAGCTCTTTTCCTTTATGGCACGCCATTCATTCAATATGGCGATGAAATTGGCATGTCGAATCTTCATTTTGACAAAATCAAAGATTTCTATCTCGATAATTCAACGGAAAGCGAAGTGCAAGAGTGGCGTAAACGTGGTCATAACGATATGGAAATATTACGCTATTTAAATCGTTCATCCCGTCTTTCCTCTAGAAGCATCATGCAATGGAATGAAGGCGATTTTGCAGGATTCTCCGACAAAGCTCCTTTATATCCTCTTAATAATAATTATAAAGAAGGAGTTGATATTGCTTCACAAATGGAAGACCCATATTCAATTCTTAATTTCTATCAATATGCAATTGCATATCGAAAACAAGTCCAAGTTAACGATACGGTCGTTAATTCCCCACTGAAAATCATTGATATGAATCATCCTGATGTGTTTGCCTATCTCCATGATGGCCCGCTAAAACTGATGGTCATATCTAATTTTCGTCCATATGAGGTTTATTTCTCATTCTATTTCGATATTTTAGACGTTAAACTTCACAATTATGGTGATGTAGTATTGGAAAATCACGTTTTTAAGCTTCGCCCTTTTGAAACATATTTATTGATTGTTAAATGATTAGATATTATTTATTTCTTGCCTCATCACCGCTTGATAAAGTAGCTTTTGAAGATGCTATATCTTCCGTAAGCGAAGAGAAAATAAGTTTCTTTTACCTTGATGAAAAAGAAGGCTATTTCATGGCTGGGGATCGTCTTGCTAGCACTTTGCAACAAGTTTTGTTTAATATTCACGATACGTTAAATATTAATTTTTCGGTGGTTATTGC
>CAVKAU010000122.1:0-4129 GCA_963654035.1 bacterium
CCATGGTTTGAAAGAGAATGTCATCACTGGCAAACTCATTCCTACAGGATCTGGATTATTCACTGAAGAAGAAGAAAAAGCCGTTCTTAGCAACTTTGATGTCTTAACAAAGATGAAAGAAGTCAAAGCCCAATACGTTGAGGCTCATGACCGTAAGGACAGCATTGCTGACTAATCCATAACAAATTAGCGTAGTTATCAAAAATAGCTACGCTTTTTTCTTTGCTTTTGAACATAATAAAAAAGGCCTAATGGCCTTAATTATTGATGTTTTTTCTTAGTTTTTAGAAATTCGATTGCACCCATCACGTAAAATGGATTTAGATTCAAGCAACCAATAATTATCGTAATGATTGCAACGCCCTTGCTCTTATAATTTGTCACCAATATAGAAATTGATAAAAGACTAAATAATGTCCATAGGAATACGCTGATAGATGGTATTAGAAGAGGATCGGCCCAAAGAAGGAATTCTTTTAATGGATTATCTTTTCTTGCATATACGGCAGCCATCAACAAGATGAATGATATAGCCATCAAAATTACTTCATATATCGCGCCAATCTTATAATTCTTGCTGAATTTGCTCTTTTTCTTTTTCTCTTCTTCCTTAGAAAGTTCGCTTCCATCTTTGACGAAATGGTGATCAATGTGTTTCCATTCAGGATTTTTGAAAGCAGACACAGCCGAGAATATTGGGTCCATCAAGGAATACAAAGGGAAAAGGAAAGAATAAAGGAATACTTTATGCCAAGGCAACAAGATATGTTTCCACTCTTTGGCGATAACTAAAATATTATGCAAGAAGGAACCTAGGTATAATCCTCCAATAACGCCTATCCAATAATTAAGGACGCTCATCCAAGTAAAACTATCGTCTCCAACGATAAAGAAGAGAGATAATGTCACTATCTGGTAAATTGCTGTTATCCAGAAAGTAAGGAAAGAGTAAGGGAAGGTTTGGAAGAATATGTCATATTTAGACCAGGATGGCTTCTTAAAGAAAGACTTGATCATTGGCCAGGCATAACGGTTAAAGGCAATCAAGCCTCCTCTTGCCCATCTGATTCTTTGACGCCATAAGAGCTTCAAAGTTGTTGGCTGTTCTTCGTAGAATACCGCTTCCTCGGTAAAGCCGGTCTTATAATTATTAGAGGTTAAATCTAACAAAGTTTCGATATCTTCAGTTAAAGAAACCCATTTCCAGCCGTCTTTTAACAAGTAAGATCTAAGAGTAGTAGAAGGGCCATACATTTCTTGAGAGCAATTTAAAACCTGCCTTGGCCTTAATCCATCTAAAGAATGGGCGAATGCTTGAATGCCGCACATCGAAGAAATCCAGTTTTCCGAAAGATTTTTCGTGTTTCTATAGGCAATGCATTCATCTACTCCGCTAGATTGGAGATAATTATTAATCTTGCTAATGTAATCTGGGGCTGGGACGTTATCGGCATCTAAGGTCGTAAAAGCGTAATATTGATTGATATCGACATCTTTTTGTATTTGGGAAACTAGATATCTTAAGCCATAGCCCTTAGAACGTTCGTTGGGATTGTTATGGTAATAAACGAAAGCTCCGCGTTCTTTTGCTATCTCGCCGGTCTTATCCGTGCAATTATCGGCACAAACATAAATATCAATCAATTCTTGGGGATAATCCATGCCACGAATAGAATCGATGAGGTTACCAATGACTAATTCCTCATTCCAAGCCGTGATGATAAAGGCGTATCTTTTATCCTTTGGCATTTCAGGATATTTCTTTGGCTTGCTAAATAAGCCAATAACGATATATACGGTTTTATATGCGACAAGAACTCCAAGAAGCAAAAACAACGATGAAAATATCACCTGAACATAGCCCTGAGCGGGAATCGGCTCGTTATTTTCTATAGCATTCATAATTAAATCAATGCCTAAAAAAGAATAGAACCATTTAGCTATCGCTTCCCAGAATTGTTGCATAACCATAACCTCACAGCAATTAATGTGATTATAGCAAAACATATATTTTTAATAAAGATTTAAAGATTAATAAATAAGACATGAGAAGTTGTTCGAATACAATAAACGGGAATAATGATTCTTTTTAATAATTTTCATCAAGTTTAAAGAAAAATTATGATGCCTGATGATTGATTTATTAGTATTTTCAAAGCACACTTAACCCAGCGTGTCAAAATTGATATAAATTCGATGTTGACAACACTTTTTAAGGGAAGTAAACTTTTCCAGCATGTGAAAAGGGCAACGTCCCTTTTTTCACGAATGCGTATACTCGTAAAGGAGAATAGGACAAAATGCCTACAATTAATCAGCTTGTCCGTTCTGGCAGAAAGAGCAACGTTAAGAAATCTAAGTCACCAGCCTTAGGAAAACGTTATAACTCCTTAACCAAAACGACAAAGAATCAACCAAGTGCTCAAAAGCGTGGTGTTTGCACCCGTGTTGGCACAATGACTCCTAAGAAGCCAAACTCAGCTCTTAGAAAATACGCCCGTGTACGTCTCTCCAACGGTTATGAAGTCACAGCCTATATCGGCGGTGAAGGACATAACTTACAAGAACACTCCACCGTTATGATTCGTGGTGGCCGTGTCAAAGACTTACCAGGTGTCCGTTACCACATCATCCGTGGTACCCTTGACTGCGCCGGTATCGAAGCCCGTCGCCAAGGCCGTTCCTTATATGGAACAAAGAAACCAGCTCCAGCTAAATAATAGAAAGGATTAGAAATTTATGTCACGTAAAGGAAAAACTGAAAAACGCGATGTCTTGCCAGATCCAATCTATAACAGCAAGCTCGTCACACGTTTAATCAACCGTGTTATGTATGATGGCAAGAGAGGCACAGCCCAAACCATCATCTACAATTCCTTCAAGATCATTGAAGAAAAAACCCAAAAGCCAGCAATTGATGTCTTTGCAACCGCAATCAACAACATCATGCCAGAAGTCGAACTCAAAGTTCGCCGTATTGGTGCTGCAAACTATCAAGTTCCAGTCGAAGTTAGCCCAGAAAGAAAACAAACTCTCGGTCTTCGTTGGTTAGTCACCTATTCCCGTCTTCGCAATGAAAAGACAATGGAACAAAAATTAGCCGGTGAAATCATTGATGCCGCTAATGGAAGTGGCGCTTCCGTCAAGAAGAAGGAAGATGTCCATAAGATGGCCGAAGCCAACAAGGCTTATGCCCATTACCGCTGGTAATTGAAGGAGAATACCCATGGCAGATGAAAATATGATCAATGAGAGCTCGACCTACGATCTCCCACACACCCGCAACATTGGTATTATGGCTCACATCGATGCTGGTAAAACAACAACGACTGAGCGTATCCTCTATTACACTGGACGTACCCACAAAATCGGCGAAGTTCACGAAGGAACTGCCACCATGGACTGGATGGTCCAAGAACAAGAGCGTGGTGTTACAATCACCGCCTCAGCCACGACCGCTTTCTGGAAAGGTCACCGTATCAACATCATCGATACCCCAGGGCACGTTGACTTCACAGTCGAAGTTGAACGTTCTCTCCGCGTTCTTGATGGTGCCGTAACCGTTCTTGACTCCAAAAACGGCGTTGAGCCACAAACAGAAACAGTTTGGAGACAAGCTGATAAATATGGCGTCCCAAGAATTGTCTTCTGCAACAAGATGGACGCTATTGGCGCTGACTTCTATATGTGCTTAGACACATTAAAAGAAAGACTTGGCGTCAAATATGCCGCTTTCCAACTTCCTATTGGGAAAGAAAGCCAATTCAAGGGCGAAGTTGATTTGGTCACGATGACTGCTTGGATCTTCGGCGATAACAAAGACGATGTCCCACAACATATCGATATTCCTGACGATCTTAAAGAGAAGGCTGCAGAATATCATCAAAAACTTCTCGAAGCTCTTGCTGATTATGATGAAGATTTGATGATGTTAGTTCTTGATGGACAAGAGCCAAGCGTTGAGCAAATCAAAGCTGCTGCTCGTAAAGCCGTCTTAACTTCCCAATTCTTCCCAGTCTTCTGCGGAACCGCCTTCAAGAACAAAGGCGTCCAACTCTTACTCGATGCCGTTCTTGACTACTTACCATCACCTCTTGATATTCATGGTGAAAAAGGAACTCTTAACGGC
>CAVKAU010000123.1:0-3169 GCA_963654035.1 bacterium
AACTTATAAAAGAAATTCTGAAAACTGGAATAAAGATATATGGTTAAGGAAGAAAAAAGCTTCAAAACTATTGTTTGATGAAACTGTATTTGAGTCTTTTCGCGTATTTTATTGATTTCATTGATATTAAACGATTTTAATGGCTATATTCAGAGAATGTTGTTTGAATTGCCAAACGTTTGAAAAACATGCTCTTCAGCCAAAAACTCTTAAAATCAATGGACGCATTCATTATTATTTATTTAGTCTACGATGAGCTCACGATATAGCTGATATTAATTAGAACTTAACAAAAGATTTAGTGCTCCCTCATTAAATTTTCGTAAAAAGTCTATATATACTAACTCATTAAGTAAAATTTTACTTTCTAATAAAAATGATTTTCATTTGTCATCAAAGAAAATGCCGATAAAATCATTGTTTTTTACATGTAAAGTAACGTATCTATTTTTCAACGTCTTTATTTTGAACGTTAGTCAAAACTAACGTCAATTTTAATGGTATTTATTTGAAAATCTTTCTTTTGAGAAAGAGATTTTAAAGTCTTATACTTTAACTGTATTTAAGGAGATATTTTTCTAAATGTCTGAAATTAAAAAAACTTTTAAATCGGTTGATGGCAACACTGCCGCCTCAATCGAAAGCTATTACTTCACAGAAGTAGCAGCCATTTATCCTATTACTCCATCTTCGCCAATGGCTGAAAATGTTGATGTCATGGCCTCGAAAGGAGAAAAGAACTTCTTTGGTCAACCAGTTAAGGTTGTCGAGATGCAATCTGAAGCTGGCGCATCTGGTGCGGTACATGGTGCCTTACAAGGTGGAGCCTTAGCAACCACATATACCGCCTCCCAAGGTTTGCTTTTAATGATTCCAAACCTCTATAAGTGGTGTGGTGAGCTCTTACCAGCGGTCTTACACGTCTCTGCTCGTTCCTTAGCAACGCGTGCCCTTTCTATTTTCGGCGATCAAGCTGATATTTATGCTTGCCGTCAAACTGGTGTCACAATGATTTGCTCTGGTTCAGTTCAAGAAATTGCCGACTTAGCTCCGGTTGCTCACTTAACGGCAATTGACGCATCAACACCAGTCATGCATTTCTTTGATGGTTTCCGTACTTCACACGAAGTTCAAAACGTTGAATTCGTTGATAAAGAAGAATGGAAGAAACTTCTTCCTATGGATAAGGTTGAAGCATTCCGTGCTCGTGCCTTAAACCCACATACTCATCCAGTAACACGTGGCGGAGCAGAAAATGATGATATCTACTTCCAAGCTCGTGAAGCGCAAAATTCCCATTGGGACAATATTCTTCCTGTCGTTGAGAAATATTTTGCTGAAGCAACTCGCTTAACTGGTAGAGAATATGCACCATTTGTCTATTATGGCGATCCAAATGCTGACCGCGTTATCATCGCTATGGGTTCAGTTACTGAAACAGCAAGCGAAGTCGTTGACGCATTAAACGCTTCCGGAGAACACGTTGGTGTTGTCAAAGTTCATCTTTATCGCCCATTCTCCGCTGAACTTCTTTCTAAAGCAATTCCTGCTTCCGTTAAGAAGATTGCCGTTCTTGATAGAACAAAAGAAAACGGCTCTGAAGGAGAGCCTCTCTATCTCGATGTTGTTTCTGCAATGTTCAAACTCAACCGTCATTTCGAAACAATCATTGGCGGCCGTTATGGCCTTTCTTCAAAAGACACTCAACCAAAAGACGTCAAGTCAGTCTTTGACTTCCTTAATGCCGAAAAGAACTGGGCTGGATTCACAGTTGGAATTACCGACGACGTTACCAATCTTTCCATCCCAGTTGATCATTCCTTCAAGATTCCTGCTTACTATACTTCCTGCTTATTCTATGGCTTAGGAAGCGATGGCACGGTTTCAGCTAATAAATCTTCTATTAAAATCATTGGTGATGCTACTGGACAATATGCTCAAGCTTATTTCCAATATGACTCCCGTAAATCAGGCGGAACAACCCGTTCCCATTTACGCTTTGGCAAAAACCCAATTCGTTCAGAATATTATGTCAAGAATGCGGACTTCATCTCTTGCTCACTTGATACATATATCTTGAAATATGACATCATCGCTAACCTCAAAGATGGCGGAACCTTCCTCCTTAACACAAATATGAGTGATGAAGAGCTTGCAAAAGCCATGCCAAACCGCATGAAACATCTCTTAGCCGAGAAACATGTCAAGTTCTATGCCATCGATGCTAACAAACTCGCTGAAGAATGCCATATGGGACGTCACACTAATACGACTCTCCAAGCCGCTTTCTTCAAACTCAATCCACAAATCATGCCATATGAACAAGCAGAAGAATGGATGAAGAAGTTCGTTAAGAAGACATATGAGAGAAAGGGCATGGACATCGTTCAAAATAACTACGATGCCATCGATGCAGGTCCAGCCGGTCTTCGTGAAGTTAAGATTGATCCAAAATGGATTGAACTTCCAACAAACAAAGTCTTAGAAGACACTGGCGATACATATTATGATGAATATGTTGGAACGATCGATCGTCTCGATGGCGATGAACTCCCAACATCCGAATTCCTTAAATATGAATTGGCCGATGGCACAATGGAAGAAAATATTGTCTTCCGTCAAAAGAGAGCCATTGCCGACCGTGTTCCAGTTTGGAATCCTACATATTGTATTGAATGTAACCAATGTGCCTTTGTTTGCCCTCACGCGACAATCCGCCCATATCTCTTAAATGAAGAAGAACTTGCCAAAGCTCCTTCCATCGTTAAAGATTCCGTTAAACCAGTTGCTGGCTCACCAAAAGCGGCAAATCTCAAATACCGCATCAGCGTCGCTACCGAAAACTGCGTTGGTTGTGGACTTTGCGTTTCTGAATGTATGGCTAACCAATCTGCTAAGAAACTTGGCAATGATCACTATGCCCTCCTTATGAAGGATGCAAAAGCTGAATTCGGTGAACAAGTTGCTGCTGATTATTGCTATTACAATGTCTCCAACAAGACTGATATCTTCCCACTTACAACAGTTAAAGGCGTCGGATTCTTACGCCCATATATGGAAGTTTCTGGTGCATGTGCTGGTTGTGGAGAAGCCCCATATTATCGCTTACTCTCACAATTATTCGGCCATGACTTATTAATCGCTAATGCTACTGGCTGCTCTTCAATTT
>CAVKAU010000124.1:0-7693 GCA_963654035.1 bacterium
GAGATACCCCTCTTCTTTCTTCTGAGACATTAGAAAAAATGTTCAAATATCACGAGGAAAATCATAATGATTTAACCGTTATAACATTCCATATCGACAATCCATTTGGCTATGGAAGAATTATCAAAGAAAACGGCCATTTCATTAGAATTGTTGAGCAAAGAGATACTGATGAAGTAACAGCTAAAGTCAAAGAAGTTAATGCTGGCGTTTATATTTTTAATAATAAAGAACTTTTTGAAGCGCTTAAGAGTTTGAAAACGGATAATGCCGCTGGCGAATATTATATTACCGACGCTATTGAAATCTTTGTTAACAAAGGCTTGAAAGCAGACACATTCTTAGTTGAAGATTGGACCGAAACGTTAGGCGTTAATGATCGTGCTCAACTTGCTGAAGCAGCAAAACTCCTTCAAAAACGCATCAACCACAAACATCTTATCAGCGGTGTTACCATTGAAGATCCGACGAACACCTATATTGCTCCAGGAGTTAAGATTGGGCAAGACACAATCATCAAACCTGGTTCCTACATTATGGGCGATTCTGTAATTGGTGAAGATTGCGTTATTGGACCAAACGCCATTATCGAAAATCAAAACATCGCCGATGGTTCTATCATCAAATAACAATAGTTGATATTTTAAACGGGTTTTATACCCGTTTTTTATTTGGCAAAATACAGCATTAAAAATAAACGGGTTTTATAGTTGTTTTTGCGATTTTTGGATTTTTTCAAAAAATAAATTGTGGATTTCGGAATTAAAAATTTACTTTTCTCCTCGTTCGCCTATAATGCGTTCGGTTAACAAAGAGGAATATTTTTAATGAAAAATAATAAGAAATTCAAAAATTTATCTATCTTAGCACTTTTAAGTACCGCCTGTGTGTTAGCTTCATGTGACGAAAAAACATCCTCAATTCAAGAAAGCGATTCGAACTCGAATGCAGTCGAATCATCTTCTGAAGCTTCTTCTATAAATGGACATTTTGATTTATGGACGGAGGAGGAGCAAGAAATCTTAAAGGAATATTGCGGGGCTGTTTTGCCATATCCAAAAGGCCTTTTTTCTGGCGATGTGACAGTTAGGGAATATTACGATGAGCAATATGATTATTACTATCTTGAAATATTTGATCAAGCTACGGAATATTCAATCGAAAACTATTATGAAACGCTAGAAGATTTTGATTGGTCCCCTATCAAAACTTATAAGGGAAATATATCGCAAAGCGATAATTCGGGCATATCTTTTGTCGAATTAACCAAATGTTCGTCGGATGGCAAAGTTGGCTACGATATGACTTATTTCTATAATTCTGCAATAACAACTAGCGATGGAAATACTGTTTCTGGCAACTACATTCGTTGTTATAACGATCTTTCAGGGAGGAGGACGAGTGAAAGCTCTTGGTCTGAGGATGATTTGGCAACAATTAAAGAAACTATAACTATTGCATTGCCCTACATACAATTAGGTGAAAATAATGCCGTTTCAGAAATAAATGACAACGCTGTAGCTATATTCGATTATTACGCAAAAGATCTCTCTGAAGAAATCTATAATACGTTAATTAACGACGGCTTTGTGCTGAATAAAGCGTTAAGTAGAAAAAATGACGCTTACATCCTTAATAAAACACTAGATGATGGAGCTACCATTAGTGTAATGTTTTATTTCTATGGTGGAAATAACATCCAAGTTTATTACACGCCTAAAGTGATTTCTTCTGCTACGTGGCCGGAAGGATTGTTTAATGAAATCAAAGAAAAGACAGGTGTCGATCTTCCTAAGTTTGAAACAGCATCGGGCACTTCTTATTTGTATTATAAAAAGAATGATTCTTATTTCATTTACACAAATAACCTCGCTGATGGGTATGATTATGAAGAATATGCGATGAATCAATTGAAGAATCCATCTTTAACTTGGGAAGAAACAATCAAAATAACATCTTTTAATATCAATGATGAAAATGGAGAGACATATGGATTTGGAATTCAAGTTGATGTAAAAACTCCTACTAGCACTTTCAAGTTTTCTTATCCAAAAGAAGAAATAGAAAATACAATTTCTGATTTGCTAAAAATACAGGGTGTTGATTTACCTAAATTTGATGAAAGTTCTATTCCTGAAACTGGTAAGGAAATCAAATATAGCGTTAAAGGAGAAGATTTTTATCAAGAAAGATATGCGTATTATTGCTCCGATATACGCGCTTATCCTGATTTTTATGGGCTAAGTGAGAATCCAAGCGATGAGGATGTTACTTCGACGGCAAATATACTTGCTTCTTCCGAGATGGGGATTGCGGTTTCAATTTTTGATAAAAATGAAGTAGCTAGAAAATCCTTTGAAGAAACTCTTGCTAATGCTTGCTGGTACAAATATTCAGATGAAAATGGAACGGTATATGAAGATCCAACGGGAAAACTTGGCGTTACGATAACGTCTGATCCGTATCCAGCTTTCGATAACACTGGCGAGACAACTTTTTACTTCCATCCTGGAGCTGGCGAAAGTTGGGAACCAGAATTCTATTTTGAAGAAGAAAACGTTGATGTGGCGATTGGCGCAAGCAAACAATTATTTTTAACCGTTAATATGCTGCCATATGAAGTTACTTATGAATCGAGTGATGAAACTGGAGGAATCACCGTCGATAACACTGGCGAGGTAACTGTTGCTGATAATGTTGAAGCGGGCACGACCGCTACAATAACGGCATCAATGAATGTTCCTGGCGAGAGTAAACCACGTACTGCGACATGCCTTGTAACAGCTGCAAATATTATTTACTACACGCCTGAAACAGCAATTGCAACTATCGGTGCTAAATTATCCGAAAAAGAATATGACCCATTAGTTGTTCATAGAGATAATTTGGATGGTGAACTTGGCTTTGACTTTGCAAGAGCTGATTTGGGTGACATGCCTATTGTTGATGTTGAAACGTTAGTTGAAGAAAACCTAATACCTAATGGCTTCGAAGAAGGCGATGGTTGGGAAAAAGGTACAGCTGTCATTAATAACGAAAATGATTATACGGTCGAAGAAAAGAGTGCAACTAAACGCATTTACTCAATATTTAATGATGCGTGTTATATCATTCTTGAATATGACATTTATATAGAAAATGGACATACTTACTTATATGTGTCGGCATTTTAAATTTCAGATCATTAGATATGATGACTTTTTAAAATGATTGATTTTGCTCGTTTTGAATGAATTAATGAAAAATAAATATCGTTTTTCAACAAAATGAGCAAAACAACAACATTTTATTATTTGTGCTAAACTAACCATACATTATGAAAACGATTGCAGTTGATTTAGGTGCGACAAGCGGTCGAGTTATGTGTATCGACCATAGAGATGGGCATTTCTTTCTTGAAGAAGATGCAAGATTTTTAAATAAGACCTATATCGATTCTAACGGGTATCTGCGTTGGGATTTTTCGTATCTTTTAGAGAATGTAATTAATGGAATAAGGACTGCATTAATTAAAAACCCGGATGCTGAATCGATTGGCGTTGATACGTGGGGAGTTGATTATGGTCTTCTCGATAAGAACGGAAAATTGATGCACGACCCATATTGCTATAGAGATGAGCATTCATTTAACGCGCAAAAAGATGTTCTTAATAAAATTCCGTTTGAAAAGATATATTCAATTTGTGGAATACAAAACCTTCATTTCAACACCATTTATCAATTAGCAGGCGATCCAACTTATTTTGATAAGGCTGGCACCTTTTTGATGATTCCTGACTTAATCGCGTATTACCTTACGGGCGAAAAGCGCTTGGAAGAAACTAACGCTTCAACCACTTCTTTGTATTCCAAAAAAGAAGAAAAGATATCTATTGAACTTCTGGATGCAATTGGAATTCCTGAAAGAATATTCCCTAAACTAATAAAAGCAGGGGATACGTATGGCTATTTAAAAGAAGAATTCCTTCCTGTTGGAATAAATAGAAAGATTAAAGTAATCGCTTCGCCAACGCACGATACCGCTTCTGCTGTTTTGGGCGCTAATGGTGAGGGGGAATTTGCATATATATCTTCAGGGACTTGGTCTTTGATTGGTACGGAACTTAAAGAACCGCTGACTACAAATATAGCCAGAGAATATAATTTTACCAATGAAATTGGCTATGGAAACACCATTAGATTCCTTAAAAATACCATGGGCATGTTCTTAATTAACGAAATTAGAAATGATTACAAAGTCAAAGGAAACGAGATTTCCACTAATGATATTGTTTCTTTAGTAAATGAAGCAAAAGACTTAAATTCACTCGTAGATGTTAATGATCCTATATTTGAAACGCCGGGTGATATGCTAAATAAGTTAGACACGTATCTAACAAAAACGAATCAGGAGAAGCCTTCTTCACCAGGGGAAGCAATGAAATTGATTTACAAGTCAATGGCTGTCTCATATAAAGACATAATTGCTCATCTTGAAGAAATCACATCAAAAAAGATTAAATCAATCCTTGTCGTCGGTGGAGGAAATCAAGCTGAGATATTAAATCAATATCTAGCAAATGAATGTAACCTTGAAGTTATAACTGGCGCGTCTGAAGCGACAATTCTCGGGAACGCCCTTTGCCAATTTATAGCTTTAGGCGAAATAAAAGACGTTATTACAGGCAGAAGAGATATTGCTAATTCAATATCTTCGAAAACCTATTATCCAAAAGTTTAAGAATTTTAATTTATAGATTAGGAGGAAAAGAAAATGTCCGTAGAAGAGAATTTCTTAAAAGCGAAAAAAGAATATGAAGAATTCGGCGTTGATGTCGAAAAAGCGATGGAAAGAGTTAAGAGCATCCCTCTCTCCGTTCATTGTTGGCAAGGCGATGATGTTCTTGGCCTTGAAGGCGGCACGACACTCGAGGGCGGCATTCAAACAACTGGCAACTATCCAGGCAAGGCCCGTAATAAAGAAGAATTGATGGCAGATATTAAGAAAGCATTCTCCTTAATGCCAGGCAAAAAGAGATTAAATTTACATGCCAATTACGCTATATTGGGCGAAGATACTGGAAAAGTAGATAGAGATCAATATACCTACAAATATTTTGAGGAATGGACGAAATTTGGCAAGGAAATCAGCTTAGCTGGCATCGATTTCAATCCAACATATTTCTCCTCCTCTAAAGTTAAGGACAATCTAACTCTTTCTTCTCCAGACGAAGAAACGAGAAAATTTTGGATTGAACACGGAAAAAGATGCCTAGAGATTTCAAGCGAATTCGGCAAAGCCTTTAATTCGCCGTGCATGATGAATATTTGGATCCCCGATGGATATAAGGACGTTCCTGCTGACAGATATTCTCCACGTATGCGTTTAAAGGATTCCCTTGATCAAATCCTTTCTTCAAAGGGTTGGGATAAAAAATATGTTGTTCCTACCGTTGAGTCAAAGGTGTTTGGAATAGGGATGGAATCATACACGGTTGGTTCAAGCGAGTTCTATCAAAATTACGCTGCAACTAGAGGCATCACTTGCCTTATGGATATGGGTCATTATCATCCGACAGAAACTGTTTCAGATAAAATCCCTGCTATGCTTTGCTTTTACGATAAGATTGCGTTACACGTCTCCCGTCCGGTTAGATGGGATTCCGACCATGTCGTCATATTTGATGATGAATTAAAGGAAGTCGCTAAAGAAATTATCCGCAATAACGCTGAAGATAAAGTCATGATAGGTTTAGATTACTTTGATGCTTCAATCAATAGAATCGGCGCCTGGGTCACAGGAGAAAGAAGCATGCAAAAAGCACTCCTTTACGCTGCTCTTCTTCCAAATGAGGAGATGGCTAAGCTTCAAAATGATGGCGACTTTACTAAACTTATGTATATGCAAGAGAAAGTCAAAATGCTTCCTTTTGGTGATGTATGGAATGAATATCTACGTCGTCAAGGACT
The DNA here is from genome assembly GCA_963654035.1 of bacterium. GTDB lineage: Bacteria > Bacillota_I > Bacilli_A > RFN20 > CAG-826 > UBA4951. Next base: position 5,950 of record CAVKAU010000124.1, read on the forward strand.
TGATGATAACTACTATGACGAAGTTATCAAATATGAAAATGAAGTTTTATCTAAGAGGAAATAAGTATGAAAGATATTTTAAATGCACCATTTCTTAAAGAATTCTGTAAAACGGCTTCAAACATGTATCGTTTAGGCTGGGATGAAAGAAACGGAGGAAATATCTCTTATCTTTTGAAAGAAGATGAAATTAAAGACTATCTTGACCTTAATAACGTTATAAGAACAATTCCTTTTGCTGGTGTCCACGCTTCATCTTTAGACGCAAGACCATTAGCTGGAAAATATTTCCTTGTCACGGGGACTGGCAAATATTTCAAAAACGTTGAAGATGACCCTGAAACAAACACAGGTATTTTCCGTGTTGCTAAAGATGGATCGTGCGCTGAACTTCTTTGGGGATATAAGGATGGTGGAAGATTTACAAGCGAGCTTCCTGCTCATTTAATGTCTCACATGACTCGTTTAAAAGTTGATTCTGAGAATAGGGTTGTCATGCATTGCCATCCAACAAACATCCTCGCTATGACCTATGTTCATTCACTAGATGAGAAAGAGTTCTCTCACACTTTATGGACGATGTCCACCGAATGCATTGTTGTTTTCCCGGAAGGCGTTGGCATTCTTCCGTGGATGCTTTGTGGAACTGATGAAATTGGCATTGCAACCGCTAAGAAAATGGAGAAAGTCCGTATCGTCTTATGGACCAATCACGGTATTTATGGCGCAGGAAAGACTCTTGATGAGACATTTGGCTTAATCGAGACCGTTGAGAAAGCCGCAACAATCTATAACATCATTGGGAATAGACCAATCATTAATAACATCTCCGATGAAGATATGGCTCAATTAATTCACATTTTCAAAATCGAAGATTCTGTTAACTGGGATTATCTAAACGTTAAGAAATAAGAAAAAATATCTCTCCGGACCGGCATTAATTTGCCGGTTTTTCAATACACGCTTGCCATATTTTAAAAGAAAAGCCACCAACTAGTGGTGACTCTCTTGTTATAGGATTGGAATGATGAGGACGAATTAAATGAGATTAGAATCTTTTAAGATCTTTTCAACATCAGTGCCCTTGACCTTCTTTAAGACTTTCTTTAGAAGGAATCTTTCAGCGACACTAAGATCCATATCTTTTAGTTGCTTACGATCGATTGCATAATATGAAGCACGTAACATCTCTCTTACGTCAAATCTTGAACCCCAAACCTCTGGAACTCCACGATCGACATTCATAAGGGTGTAGACTGCTTCCATACCAGTACGCATTGAGTATTCGGTCGTAAAGATCGTATCAGCTGGAATTTCAGCAAATTGGCCAATGAAGGCAACGTTAACTGAACCTTCTGGAACAACGTGTGGTCTGTCTTTGTTCTTGCGTGGTTGGAAGAAGGCATCGATATAAGGCATATAGGCCGTTGTCGTGTTGGAATGATTCTTTGCATATTCCTCAATCTTATCGGTTGGAACGCCAATGTGATACATCCACTCTTCGGCAATTTCTAATCCGGTGCAATCACGCATAGGCTTTTTGATATAGTTGCCTGGACGGTTTGTATATAAGCCATAGAACCAAATTAATGTTCTATCTTCTGGTTGATCAGCGAACTGTCCTTGGCGGTTGATTGTCCAAGAGCATCTCCAGAAATCCCAAGAATCTTTAACTGTGACAATGCCACCAGTACAGACTTTGTGGTCATGAGGATTTCTTTGGGTGATATTCATGATATAAGGC
>CAVKAU010000125.1:0-2885 GCA_963654035.1 bacterium
ATTAATACTTATGCTAGCGATGCTAAGTTTGAAGAATGGTATTCCTCACTTGTTAACACAAAATAAATCAACCACCAAATAAATGAAACAGAGCAAATATAAAATTTACAAAACGATTAATTTTAAGATATTCATTCCTTCGATTGCTATTCTTTTGATGGAAAGTATCATAATTTTAGTGATTTTGATTTTTGAGGTTGGCTCAAACACTTTAAACACCGCATTAATCGACAATTTCGAATCGTCAGTAAATATTCGCAAGAATTATATGGAAAGTTCAATGTCCAACAAATGGACGAACGTTTCTAATTTTTACGATAGTTTTGTTTCTAGAACGGAAAGCTATCTAACCTCTTCTGAACAAAACATTGACGAAGTTCTATCAAATAAAACTTCGGTCAACGAATTGTTACTAAAACAAATGGACATCTTCCCTGACATTATCGAGAAAAACCATGTCACCGACGTCTTTTTGGTATTGAATACGACTTATTCTGAGAATAAAGACATGATTTATTTAAGGAATAAAAATCCTCTTAAAACCGAAAATTCCGAGATTGAAGTCATTTATTCCCCATATGTCGTTTTTGATGCCTATTATAAAAAAGGCTTTGGTTTAGCGGTCGATGTTGACACTAATAAATACTCGGATATCGCAAACAAAGACTTCTTTGAAACGACGATGAATTATTCTTTGGCGCATGAGCGTGATACGTCTATTGGCTATTGGACTTGCACATTAAGCGTTTCCTCGAATAAAGTGCTCACTTATTCTTTGCCGATTAAAATAAGCGGCAAAACAATAGGCATTATCGGAATCGGATTAACTGAGCAGTATTTAAGAAACTACATTTCAAATATTTCCAAAGGCGATAATTTGAATATCGCTCTTATAAGAAAAACGCCAAATAAGAACGATTCCGCCTTTCAGGCTTATGTCGACTATTATCTTCCAGATTTAGCGAAAACGGAAAAAGAGAACACCTCATTTGAAAACGTCTATGCATTTAAAAGCAATGATGAAGAAATCTATTATTACGAAGACAAAATCAATGTCTATAATGGCGAATCCCCATTCCTAGATGAGTGGTTTATTGTCGGAGCTTCGCCAAAAAACATGATCTTGGAAGCGACAAATAAGTTCGTTACCCAAGTAAGCATTGTAGTTGGAGCAACCTTTATAGTGGCAGGCTTTGCTCTTGCTTTTGCCTCTGAAATGGTTTCAAAACCAATTAGACGCGTTTCAAGAGTCATATCCCAAGAAAACCTCAACAGCATTCCAAAAACAAACATTTATGAAGTTGACGCATTATTAAACAAAATTCAAATTTCTTTAGCGAATAACATCGAACTTAATGAAAAAGTCGCAAGAATAATGGAAGATACCTCCTCGAAGATGGCTTTTTTCGAATACCTTCGTGAGAAAGATGAAATTGTTACCACCAGCACGTTCTATAAGATGCTTAATCTTAAGCACTCCAATGAGAAAGTTTCATCGGAAACTTTCATAAACCTTCTTAAAGAAAGAGAAGAATCAATTCAGAATACGACATATAAATCTTTAACGACTAGCATTCTCGAGCAATCCGGAACGATTTCCTTCATGATTGGAACGAGATATATAAAATTGAAGATCACTAAAACGAATAATGGATCTTTTGCTACCTTGATTGATTCAACTGAAGAATACTTAGCAAAAAAACAAGTCGAAAAAGAAAGAGACAGCGATGTTTTGACGGGCTTATTGAACCGCCGTGGCTTCTTAGCTTCGATTGATAAAGTCTATGACACGTCGAAAAACGGCTCCTTATTTATGATTGATGTCGATAATCTTAAACTCATCAATGACCTTTATGGCCATGAATTTGGCGACCTTTACCTTAAAACGGTAGGCTCTTTCTTCTTAAATGTTGCAAAGAATCATTCAAACATCATAGTCGGCCATATTTCTGGCGATGAATTCATGTTTTATCTTTATGATTATGCTTCCTCTAAGGAAAGAGATAATTTGATTAGTGAACTCAAAGAAGCGGAAAAGCAATATATCACCTACAAAGATAAGAAAATTTACATTTCTTTCTCCTGCGGTGTTTGCAAACATCAAAATGGAGTGGATTTCGAAGAAAATAGAAACAGAGCCGATTTTGCGATGTATGAGGCAAAGAAAGCTGGCAAAAACAAAATCGTTTTATTTGATGATGAAGAATATTCTAAATATAAGAAAGAAAACATTCTTGGCGATGAGTTAAACGACATTATTTCTAACAAACTCATCGATTACGCTTATCAGCCAATAGTCGATATTCATACTGGCGAAATATTAGGTTACGAAGCGCTTATGCGACCGACCTTGGAAGGAATGAGCCCTTTAAAAGTCGTTGAAGCGGCAAGAAAATATAACCGCCTATACGATATTGAGTATTTGACTCTTTTTAACGCCACGAAAAAATACATCGAATCAAAATCCGACAAGCTGCTGTTTATTAACTCGATTTCATCACAATTACTTTCAGATGTCGCTTGGAATGACTTCCTTGCAAATAACAAAGACATACTTGAAAAATTAGTAATCGAAATCATTGAAGAAGATTTCGGCCAAAATGATATTATGAAAAGAAAGGCTTCGATATTGAAAGCAAATAACATCTCATATGCCATAGACGACTACGGAACGGGCTTTAACAGCATTTCGATGATTCTTGATTTTTCACCAAAATACATCAAAATCGAAGGCTCCTTAATTAGAGGAATCGATAAAGATGAAAAGAAACAGCAATTGACCAAAACAATCGTTTCCTATTGTAAGATTAACGGAATCAAAGTTATAGCTGAAGCGGTTGAAACAGACGTCGCCTGGAATGACTTCCTAACAAATAACAAAGACA
>CAVKAU010000126.1:0-2017 GCA_963654035.1 bacterium
ATGTTAAGCTGCTTAACATTAATAATTTTTTCATCTTTCTTATCCCTTTCCTGATGATTTTTATTAATGGAAACGTTTCCATTTTCTATAGTATAAACGCAAATGTAATCGCTTTCAAGGGTCTAGTTACATTTTATTTGATATTTAATATCTTCGTTTTTCCCTCTTTGGTGGAAATATCTATTTCGATGAATTCTTGATTTGACCCTGACGCTAGTAAAGAAGAGAGAGTCCTTCCGTCACAAAAGATTTCAACAGATCCATTATCAAGAACAAAATAGAATTCGTGTTCTTCTAAGGAGGTGTCTATTGGCATCTTTCTGATTTGCTTCAAGGAATTTTCATCCGTTTCCTTGAAAGAAACTTTCTCGCAATTTGAACGGTCAAAAACGAGTTCATCATTATTTAATGTGAGTTTTGCGTATGTTTCTTTGCCTTCAGGGAATTTTACTTCTAAAGATGACAATCCTTTTGCTAAAAGATGAATAATGCCACTTCTACAGTTGATTTTTTGATTTTTGGAAAATGGAATATCAACAAATTCGTCACCTTTAAGCAAGAAAGGTCTTTGAATCAAATTTCCATTTTTTATTTCAATGGTCCTAGGATACGTTAATTCCCCAGCAAAACCATGTTTCTCGCTAGAAAAACTACGATCCCACATACTCATCCAAGCCATTAATATCGGCTTATTCTTAAAAGATTGCGGAGCATAGAAATCAAAGCCATAGTCTAAAGCCTTGGCGTTTTCATAAAGAAAGTTTCCTTCTTTGTTTTTAATGATATATCTTGATGCATGGATGTTATTATTTCCGTCAATGTCACTAGGAAAGAATTGCTCAGAAAATGTTAGCAAATCATCATTTGCCATATCTGGACATTCAATCATGCTTCCAAGAGAATCTTTCGCGAATAAGTCTTCAACAAAATCCCAATGGAACAAATCAGTTGATTTAAAAAGGAGAATCCTTCCACGACCATTTTCTTTTCTCGAGGCAACATACATAAGGTATCCGTCTTTATCCTTGACGACTGATGGATCTCTGAAATCTTCCTTTAGATAGCCTGAAGGTAGCTCATCGCTTCTGATTATTAGGCCCTTCTTTTCAAAATGAATGCCATCGCTAGAAACGGCAAGAGCTTGTTGTTGTCTTATTATTCCATCTCGATTAGTAAAACTTGTATAGATTAAATAAAGTTTTCCATCTACTTCAATAGCAGATCCCGAAAAACATCCATCATCTTGACTATCGGGTTTTAAGGCAGGCTCGAGATATGTCCAATTTCTTAAATTAGAGCTTACCGCATGCCCCCAATGCATCGGACCCCAATGAACATCAAACGGATAATACTGATAAAAAACATGGTATTGATTTTTATAGAATATCAGTCCATTAGGATCGTTAATCCAACCCTTTGGACCATATATATGAAATTTTGGATATATTGTGTCACTCATTTTTGTTATTTCCTTTTTTAAAGTAAAATGTTTTTAGCAAGATATGCATTCGATGGATGAGCATTTTCATCTTCGTAATAGGTTATGAAATCATCGGCAAATATCAATCCCCAATCAGAAGATACATTATCGACGAGTCTAAGTTTCAATTTCTTCCCCAAATGTGTGCTTAAATCCGCTTTATATAAGGCCATGTTGGCTTTATAAACATCATCTTTCGATAAAACGATTGGCTTTCCTTCGTAATAATACTCAAGAGCGTTTTCTCTAAACTTAGAGTTGCCATATCTAGCCACTTCTTCGTTTGTTTCTGCATCAATGATTGAAAGATAGCATTGGTCTTGGTTCTTCATTCCACCAAGTCTGAACGAAATCATTCCAGTTCCAGCAAGGGTGAAAGTCGAACTTTCTAGGTATCCGGTCTCACTTTCATTCCCGTTCCAGCCATTAAAGAAATATGCGCCTTGTTTCTCATAGCCGAAACATTCATTCCACCATGTGTTTAAAGAAGAGATATTGCCGATATTCCCCGAAAGAGTCCAGCCATCTAAATTTCCT
>CAVKAU010000127.1:0-2450 GCA_963654035.1 bacterium
TAAGAGGAGCGGAAGAAATGCCACAAAAAGGAGTTTTGTTTTCTTCATTAATTTCCCCAGAATCCATCTCCTGGAGAGACTTCCCACTTATCTCCGTTGGCACCAAAGCCAGGATCGCCAACTCCGCTTGTGCGAATTATGTCTTCATTGTCAAACTCAACAATCGTTACGAGAGGGGTAATATAATTTGTCTTATTTTCATTCATAAGTGATTTGTCCTCCAAAATTATTCAGCCTTTGAAAGCATTTCTAAGGTTGCTTTAATATTTTCATTTTCCGTTATGGACGTATCGGAGAGGTATTCGTTGGCAAGCGATGCGACAGAAGCATCCCTTTCTTTCAAATAAATAGTGTTTCCATTATCAAGTTTGAGGAAGGCAACGGAATATACCTTTTTTGCGTAATGCGCTTCATCAACCGATAAATAAGCATTGAAAACGTAATAATCATTATTCTGGTCATCGGACGTTTTTTCGTTTGATGTAGCCAAAGCAGGGTGATCTTTGTCATCTGTGATCGTTGTTTCGTTTTTGCTGAGAGCATTCTCGCTGAATGTTGCTCCAGCTTTTAATGCGTCTAACAAATTGTCATATCCTTCAGGCAAGACGCAAGCAAGATAAACGCCATAGCTTGCAACATGATCTTTTATGCCAACATAATCATCCTTGAGAACATATCCACCAAATCTTAAAGCGACGTTAGAGATTTCGTAAGTTTTCTCTTCATCGCTTGTTGTAACTGTATATTCATAAGATAGTTTGGCTTTAGCCGAAGAATTTTCAACATTTACGGCATAAGTTGATGATTGAATATTTTTCTTAACATCAATAACGATTGGCTTTTCAGTTTGCCAATCATCAGCCGTGCTAGAGAAATAGAAATCTTTTGAATTATCAACGATGGCTTTCGCTTCAATCGAAAGTGCATTATAGGCAGTAACTGTTTCTCTTGCTTCCGTAGTTCCGAGGCTATCAATATAGTTATGTTTCTTGTCAGCTTTTAAAGAAGCCGTTTTGTAATAATGCTCGCTCATGAAAGCGTAAGCTTCACTAAAAGTAGCATTGTATGTCGTATCGTTTGCTTTAACATATAAATCCGTGAAAGCGCCATAATATGTTGTTTCGGACTCTTTATATGTTTGTCCAAAGACATCAACATTAAAGGAAGGCAATGTTTCATATTTTGTGATTAAATCGTCAAAAAAGAGCATCCCCCAATTGCCATCAGTATCTTTATCGGCAATCGCTAAAACGATTTCTTTTCCAATATATTCACTTAAATCCCAATAGACGCGATGCAAGGTGTTGTAATTGGAACCACTTAAATATATGTTACTAACGCCAGCATCCGCAAAATCTTGTACATCTAATGTTTTCAAAATTGGATCATTACCAGTTCCGACTTTTGCTGGATCAAGAACTTGAAGTTGCGCAGGACGCCCAGCCATCTTAATTGAAACTAATCCCGTTCCAGATAAAGTAAATTTATTCGTTAAGAAACGGAATTTAGCGCCTTCATTCCTCGTTGAATAACCGTTTCCATTGAAGAAATAACCATTATTGTTGAATGGCATTTGTTCATTCCAGTCATATGCAGAATTATTAGAAATGAAGCCATCAAAAAGGAAAGAACCAAGATTTTCGGCATATTGAGAATCAAAAGCTAAGGTCGAAAGATTGTCATTTCCTTGGTCAAATGTAACATTAGCGTCTGTCAGTGAATAACTAGAAAACTTATAAAGGTCTTCATTATTTTCGTTAGCGTAAAGATTAACGATATAATCGCGTGCTAATTTGTTATTTCCAGTATCTGCCGTGGCTGTAGAATCATAATTTAAATTATTCAAATAAATGGAATAGGCCTTGGCTACTTCTTCTTCCGTTTGATTAACGTGTAAATCACCGAACGTAATTCCACCAAAACCCGAAGTTGTCTCGTCAATTACTTCGACATGCATTGTATGTCCGATGCTAGCTGAATCAATCTTAATTGAACGCATAAGAACGTTACAAGAAGCGTATGGATCATAAAAGTAATTATTGTTTCAAGTTTTTGATAACGAATCATCCGTTTCATCAACGAGAACGACTTTGTTTGCTGCGCTCCCGCCTAATGTGAAATAAATATAATCTTTAGTCTGAACGAAAGATTTTGATTTAAAGGTCCCAGTCCAGTCTTCACCGTTGTTGTTAATGGAATCAAAAAACTTATCTAAAGCACAAAAAGATCTTGTTGTCCAGAAAGTATCGGTTCTTCCTTTTATAAAGCTATTAATATCGGTGACAGTATCTTTGCTTGAATTTTCTAACGTGAAATTCCCATCTCCTTCTACCGGTAGATAGGTGATTTCTTCGTTTTCGTTAGAAATCTCATTTTTAGAGACCCCCCCCGTCCAAAAATTATTTCTAGGTTGAACTTTAAATGATGCGTTATTCAGAATTGAACACGAT
>CAVKAU010000128.1:0-2446 GCA_963654035.1 bacterium
GCTTGCCATCGGCATATTCGTATAGGCATGAGCCATCAAATTCTCTTAAGGCAAATGAATCTGTCGCAAAATGAACAGGGGCAAAATCTAAAATGACGCCAAAACCAGCTTGGTGAAGTCTATCAACGAAAGACATAAGTTGGAATGGGTTGCCATAACGAGAATCAACCGAGAAAAAGCCTGTTGCCTGATAACCCCAAGAGCCATCAAATGGATATTGGCAAATAGGCATTATCTCAACGTGGGTAAAGCCATTTTCCTTTAAATAAGGAATAAGATAATCGGCAGTTTCCTCGTATGAAGGATATCTTCCGTCAATTTGGCCTTTCCAAGAGCCAAGATGCATCTCATAAATTGAGACCGCTTCATCAAAACATCTGGTTCTATCGCTTAAATATTTGTCATCATGCCAAGCAAAATTTTCGATATCAAACAATCTTGAGCATGTATTTGGCCTAAGTTCGGAGAAAAATGCGTATGGGTCAGCCTTATCGACATATTCCCCTTTAGCATTTTTAAAATGATATTTGTAAGACGAATAATTAACCAAACCTGGAATAAAAGTTTCAAAAACGCCAGAATAATCGACTCTATCCATCTTGTTTGCCCCAGCACCCCAGCCATTCCAATCGCCAATAACTGAGACATCTTCAGCAAGCGGAGCATAAAGCCTAAAAACTACCCCAGGAACCTTTTTTCCGTTAATTTCTTTCTCAATGAAATGTGCGCCGAAGTAGTTATATGCTTCAATGCTTTGGCCCATCAAGAAATCATATAAAATTCCATATGCCATAATATTTTCCTCTACGGAAAAGATTATACTATTTTTAAGTTACGTCTAGCAATTCAAAGTGCGATTTTATTCTTTTGCTTTTAGATTTATCTAAGATGGAATAAAATGATAGATGTGAAAAAGAGGTAAAAATTACTATGATTAAATGTATGGCTGTCAATGCCGGTTCTTCTTCCATCAAATACAAATTTTATGAAATGCCAGAAGAAAAGGTTATTTGCGAAGGTTTAGTTGAGAGAATTGGGCACGAAGATGCGCATTTCCGCCTTAAATACCTTGGCGAAAAACACGATGAATATCTTCCTATTATGGATCATAACGTCGGTGTTGAACTTATTTTAAACGCTTTGAAAAAATACGAAATTGTCAAAGATTTCGATGAAATAAAAGCCATTGGACACCGTGTTGTTCAAGGTGGAAAATATTTCTCCAAATCCGCTTATTTTAACGAAGATACTGAAGAGAAGATCACTAAGCTTGTTCCTCTTGATCCTCTTCATGCTCCTGCTCATCTTATTGGCTACCACGCTTTTAAGAAAGTTCTTCCTAACGCTATAACAATCGCCGTTTTCGATACTGCTTTCCATCAAACGATGGCTCCAGAAGATTATTTATATCCTATTCCATATGAATATACGGAAAAATATGATTGCCGTCGCTATGGCGCACATGGCACATCGCACAATTATCTTGCTAATAAAGCAATCAAAGATTATTTCAATGGCGATGCAAGCAAACGTATCATCACTTTGCACTTAGGCAGTGGCGCTTCTATTTGCGCGATCAAAGATGGAAAATGCGTTGCGACTTCCATGGGGCTCACCCCTCTTGGTGGAGTAATGATGGGCACAAGATGCGGTGATATCGATCCATCGGTTTATTATTATTTGGCCGAATGCACTGGAAAAACAAACCAAGAAATCTACGATATTCTCAACAAGCAATCTGGTTTCTTGGGAGTCAGCGGTCTTTCAAACGATACACGTGATATTCTTGCTGCTGCTGAAAAAGGCAATGAGAAATGTATCAACGCTTTAAAGCTTTGGGCGAGAAGAGTTGCTGATTTTGTCGGCTCTTATTACGTTCGCCTTGGTGGAGCAGATATGCTCATTTTCTCAGCTGGAATCACCGAAAACAATCCAATTTGCCGCAAATACATCATTGATAACGTTTCTGAAGCCCTTGGAATTAAGTGCGATTGGGCGAAGAATGATGAATTAGTCGGAAAAGAAGGCGAATTCTCAACGGCTGATAGCAAAGTTAGAGTCGTCGTCATCCCAACGGATGAGGAAGTAATGATCGCAAGAGATTGCTTCGCTGCTTACGAAGGAACCTTATAATATGGCCAAATTAGCCAAAGAAATCGAAAATTATGGCTTAGATTTAAAAGCCAGCTACTCCTACTTTTATCGAATGATTAAAAAATATGACAGAATTGTTATTTTCCGCCATATTAAGCCTGATTTTGATGCGATGGGTACCCAAATGGGTTTATACACATTCATCAAAGATAATTTCCCAAATAAAGACGTTCATTTTGTCGGCGATAATCATGTGACTTTCACCGGCAAACTTTTTCCGGAAACGGAAAGACTTAACGATTCCTATTTTGATGAGCCATTCTTAGCGATTGTTTGCGATGTTGGAGATCTG